>DATBNJ010000114.1:0-27795 GCA_036554385.1 Marinagarivorans sp.
GGTGATGTTAGGGTAAGGTTTGGTATTAGCCGTTAGTTGATCAAAGTTACCTTTTTCGGGTTCGATCGCAATGATCTTTGCGTTTGGGTACTGGTTTGCAAAGTAAATCGCGGCTAGTCCAATATTGGCACCAGCGTCGACGATGACTTTCGGTTGTTTGCTGACTTTGAATTGGTACTCTCTGTCGATAAAAACCTGTTGGTAGGTAGGAACGTCGGACGAGGGGATTCTCAAAATGAAAGGGTGTTTGCATTCTGCAAGCTCCACCCGATAGGTAAGGTTGCTGCGCGAAAGTCTGCTCTGTAGTAGCTTAAGCACGCCACCTAATCCAAGTATCTTATTATACTTTTTAAGTTCTCGTTTCATGGTACGCCTTCTGTTTATTGGACTGGTGTGACGCACCAAAATGTGACGCCATGCCGATATCATTATTTTCATCGGCATTATGCGGTGTTTGCATATGTAATTTCAATTGGTAGCGAACGAGCGTGCTTATCGGCAAGCGTGTGGCTTAAATCTTGTTTCGTTAAGTGTTAGTAGATATTCTAGGCGCACAGCATATTACATTAATTACGGATGGCTTTTATGCAGCAAGCACCTCAGCGCGAAACGGATTCTCAACCGACTGTACAGCCACTGGTGTCAATTGTAATCCCCATTTACAACGTTGAGCGTTTTTTGGTCAAGTGCTTGCAGTCGGTAGTTCAGCAAACTTACCGGCATCTAGAAATCATTTGTGTAGTGGATGGATCAGTGGATGGCTCCGAAGGGATTGCCCGCGAACTTAGTCAAACAGACGAGCGAATTAAAATCATTTGCCAGGCTAATCAAGGCTTATCGGTTGCACGTAATGTCGGGGTGGCGTCATCAATAGGTGAATTCATATTCTTCCTAGATGCAGATGACTGGCTCGAATGTGACGCGATAACACACTTGGTTAATGCGGCACTGGTCAGCGGTTGCAATGTTGTTAGTGGCTCAGTCATTGAGCACTGGCAAAGCACGGGCGAGCAAAAGCCGTATTGGCGAGCGAAAAAACGCAAGCTGGGGCGACTTACATTGCAACGACAAGACTTTTTTCTACTCGAAGTCATGGTCTGGAACAAGCTTTACCGTCGTGACGTTGTTTTGGCTTCTCCTTTTACACCGAATCTCGTGCACGAAGATTTCGATTTTTATTGGCGGGTATTTTCGGACAATCCCGTTGTCTACGCGATAAAAGAACCCGTAGTGTATTACCGTCGTCGTGAAGGGTCTTTAAGCGCTGATCAGTGTTATGGCTCAGAATACCAGCAACACTTTATAACGTTTTTTGATCATGCATGGGGGGTCGCTAATCGTCACCCCAGTTTGCGAGTGGTCGCACAGAAAAAGGCGCTAAAATACCTGAAAGGTCTTCAAAAAAAACGAGCGCCATGCGATCGCTTTAGGTGTCATATTGGCCGTTATGGTATTCGTGATTCCGCATCATTTTATCTGCTGCTGCGGGTGAGAGCCTTGTGGGATGGAATGTTAACGAGGTTTGCTAGGGCGTCCGGTTAAAGTAACCTAAATGGCAGTGCGCGGCCTTTAATAAATATACGGCAGTTTCGACAAATACCGAGACTAAGTTTTAAACCTTTGCTTACCCTCTCCAGAATCGTTATTGATATTATGCGTTAATGTTGCACTTTCTGATATTGTCGCCTTCATATCATTGCTAACGTGCTTTGCTAAGCTCGCATGTTTAAAATTCTGCACGATACTCCAATCGCGCAGAATTTTTTGCGGCGAGTTAGCCGATTCGACTACTCGTAATGACGGTGCACTTTGGTTTTTACAACCGCAATATAACCGTGCCAACTGGCGTAGCTTAAGATCGGCATGATCACAATAAAGCCTAAGCCTCCCGTTGCAAACCCAAGCAACACAAAAGCAAAAAGAAGCCCCGCCCATACGACCATTGCTGGCACATTGGTGCTGACGGCTTTAAGTGATGTGAGCATTGCGGTCATTAGGTCGACTCGCCGCTCCATAATTAACTGCGGGGTAAACGCAGAAATTGCAAAGCCTAAACCTGTTAGAGCAGCGCCAACCAGGGTTCCCAACGTTAAAAACGGGAGTAATGACTCGAAAGAGGGGTTTGAGTAGGGCGGGTAAATGGCGTAAATTAATCCAGCCAATCGCATCCAAACAACCATGAGTAACAGCAAAAGTACAGCAAAGCCCCAGTTGCTAGCGGCATTGCGTTTTAGTGCTGCTGCACTGTGAAAAAAACTCGGCGTTTTGTGTTTTTCTAATTGCCAAGCGACGTCGTACAAAGCGATCGCAAATGCCGGTCCAATCAGTGAAAAAGCCATGCTTAATGGCAGTAACAGCATGAGGTTGTCTTGGCGCCAGGCAAAAGCAAGCATCGCTATGGGAATAATGGAAAACAGTGCACCAAACAGCATACTAATCAATGGCGCTTTTGCGAAATCGCTCGCCGCTAGCGATAACCAGTGTAAAGGCGATAGTGGCGCGATATGTCGGCTTTTGATGTACTTGGTTGTGATTGCGCCAGTCGGGTGAATCCGGCCGACAATGTTATCTGCAGGTTTAAAGGGCGTATCTGGATCATGTGAAATGGGCATAACCTTTCCTCACATAGCGTAAACCAAATTAGTTGTTATCGCGAAGCGCTATATATGGCGTTTCGCGATGTTGTAATTTCGATCATTGACTGCGGTGCCCAGCAAAAGCACGCGTATCGGAATGGACACCCGCTATCGATAACCGGCTCGTTTTTAGGCGATTATTTAGCTATACGCTGGCGTGATGAAAAAGATCTATAAGAGCAGGGCCATCCCACTTAAAATTTAGCAATATCGCGCATTAAATTGCCACAAAGCTCATCGAATCTGTATTTTGGGGGCATTGAAGCGCCGGGAGCGCTTGAATAGCGCCCATGGATCGTGACAAGGATGTTACTTATTAGAGCAACGCAGGGAGCGGTTGCCGGTGGCTTGAGCGGCCCCTAAAATGCGGATTCGATGTGCTCAGCATGAAGCAAACAGTTATTGCGTCACGTTCTTCTCCGAACGAGCTTTGTTCTAACCTTAGTTAAGTGGGATTACCCTGTCTATAAGAGGTGATGAATAGTTGCCGCCGGCGACTTAGGGCGACTAACGAAAAATATGTGATGCGCGTTACCGCACGAGAGCTTATTGGTTTGGCTCACTTTGGTTACCAAGGTTGCGTAAATCCAAATATCGATAGCAAGAGCCGCGAGTTGGGTGTGAAATACGAGTTGCGCTGCTTTGATAAGGCCAAGGCCAGTGAAGCGACATTGGCTAGCTATTTAAAAATTGTTAGGCACTACGCCCAAATCATGAAAAAGCACGGTGCTATGCTGCTGCGCAAAGATATCTGTGTCACGCTCAAAGAGTCGCGGCCCTTTTTGGGCTGAGTATGGCTTTTGGTCTATTATCGCTAGGGGCTTTCGCCCCTTTTTATGTTTGGCGTTTTTATCGCTTGGCGCGCTGTCGTTAAAAAAACAGCGCCCAAATAATCAAGCCAAACAACAGGTATTTTAAAACCTGATACAAAAATTTATTTTTGGCTTTGATTTTCTTGCCGAATACGCGGATACCGTATACGTAACCAAATAATTTATTGATGGCGCCTACTTTATCACCGGGCTGATTTTTCGAAACAGCCGCGCCCATAACGACTCGAGAAAATAGCGCGTTTAGCCATGAGGCCGGTGCAAACCACATGGGACGCACAACGTCGCAAAACAAGACGATGCGCTGTTGCTCGGTGTCGTTTCTGGCGTAGTGGATATAGGTTTCGTCGAACATGACGGATTCGCCATCGCGCCATACGTACGGCTCGCCATCGACGTAGATCGCGCACTTTTCATCACCCGGTGCGGTAAGGGCTAAGTGGTATCGCAGCGAGCCCGCGTAAGGGTCGCGGTGTTGTTGCAGTTTCGCGCCGGGCGGCAGTGAGGCAAACATCGCCGCTTTTATCGAGGGGACTTGCTTTAATAGTGCGACGGTTTTGGGGCACATTTCGTTGGCGGAGTTAAGCTCGTTGCCATACCATTTGAGATAAAAGCGTTTCCAACCCGTGCGAAAAAATGAGTTGAAGCCAACGTCGTCCAAGTTTTGCGACGCCACGATGCGCTGCTGTGACTGCAGTGCCAGAGCCTCGTCGCGAATCGTTTGCCAGTTATCTTCCAGAACTTTGAGTGCTGGGTAGTCTTTGGGGTTGTGATACGGCGTTGCCGGCGCCTTTGAAAACGCATACAAAAAACAGTTAATGGGTGACATCACCGTCGAGTGATCGAAGATTTGTCGAGAGAAGCGGTGGCGAACCTTGCCGCGAAAGTGAACGTAACAGCCGCCTAAAGCAAACAATGCTAGGATCCAAACGCCACTGGGAATTGAAAAGTCAGACAAATTACACCTCCTGAAATGTGCGCGGCATTCTAGCAACTGCGCGCGGTTTCGGCTAATGAATACGCTTGCTTTGGGCCAATTCACAAATCGCTAGTCGCTTGTTATTGCTTTGGGCGCCGTTCGCGATATTTAGAGGGTTTCATCGGGTAGCGGCGGTTGAAGGCGCGAATAAGGTGGTGTTGGTCGGAAAAACGACTAAATCAGCGCTCTCGATCGCCACTATAAAACGTTAACGTCCAGAGCTTGGCATGTTGTCAATGCAAGTTGGCTAGTGCGGTGTATCAAATAGGTAGTGCAAATAGAAAGCTCCTCGGTGGCCTGTAGCAAGACGCGACCCGCGGGTAATAGTGGTTCTATGACCAAGGGGCGCAACGCCGCTACCGGCTGCTGAGGTGCTTCCCGAAGGCTGGGGTGCCGGAAATCTCAGTTTATATCACCGGCTTGCACTCAAATAGACGCCCCATATATGTGTGCTATTTGTTTAATACACCGCACTAGGTGTTGCTTTTGTGGGTGTCGCGATTCTACGAGGTTATGTTAGCGCTGATACGCTTGCGGGTGAGGCTGGGGAGTTCTCCAAAAAAAGTTTTGTAGTCTTTGCTTAACCGAGAGTAGTTGACGGCGCCGACTTGTGTCGCAATATCGGCGAGGCTTAACTTTACGTTAGCGGCATGATCCACTACCGCCATGCGATAACGATTTAATTGAATGGCTTTTAAATATTCGCCGGGGCTGCTACAGAGTGCTCCGTGAAACGCTTTTTCTAACCCTCTTTGTGACACGTGACAGGCTTCTGCGACCTCAGAAATTTTACGAAAGTGAAAGGGCTGAGACTGCATCAGCCGCAGTGTGCGCGATAATAAGTTATTGCGGCTATTGGGGCGGTAGCTTGCCGACTGGCTGGCCTTGAGCAATTGTAGCGCCGGCGCCAAAGGTGGCTCGGATGCGCCCGCGCCTTGAGTGCATAATAAATGTGCCGCCAGCTGGTCGCGTAGGCGAGGTTGCGAGTGAGTTAGAAACGGGCTGTCGTTTTGCGCCAAGGTGCTTTTGATCTGAGCAATTAGCGCATTTATGGGGGTATCTGTTGTTTGGTCGTTTTGTGTGCTGTTGTCGGCGCTATCTAAGCAGATAACAAATAATGATGCGTTTTTAGCGACCACCATATCGTAAGTGTTGTGACTGTGGAGCACGAAGATATCGTTTGGCGTCATTTGCCGGCCGTTGAAAAATAGCGCTTGTTCTGAATTGCTAAAACCGAATACAAGCTTGCTCGGGCACAGCACCGTGACCTGTTGCAGGTATTTTTGATTGGCTGTAGTGCACAGGCCCGAAATACTGCTGGCAACCAGTGCTTGGCGATTGCCGCTGAATGAACCGGGGGTAAGCTGTGCAACGGTAACTTGGCAAAAACGAGGGTAATCGGAAAAGCTCTTCAGCGATAAACCAGACGTTGGAATAGATAAGCGCTTTGCAGCATTAGCTACATTTTGAGATGGCTGAACCTTGGGGTTCGGACGGGATGTTAATTCGAGCATAGAGGGCATAGCCTGCAATGATTGCGTAGGCCAAGGGTCTCTCGGCGCAGCTTTCCGTGATGCTCATCCTTGATATCAACGCAACAACTAGTTATATCAAATAAAGGGACACTGATTATAAGCAATAATGACTTACGCGCCATAGCTGTAATGGGCTGTTGGCGAACAGATGGTTTAATTTCTCGCTGGGTGGCAATTTTGCCTCTATTGTTCAGTAAGAAATAGACGGTTGGCTCACGAATAATTAGCCGCTTCGGTGAGAGAAAACCGCTTTTGGAATAACTGCAAATATTAACCTTATGAGCGGTATAGTCGCTTAGAGGGCGCTTGGGGCGAGGTACAGACAGTGCACCAGTTTACCGATGAAGATACAACCATGAGCGCGATGCAATGCGCTTGTCAAGCTAGCATTGTCGCGCGTGCCGCTCGGCAACTGATCGAGTGCCGCAGCTTTGAGTCGTTTTTATGTTGCGCGCACAAAACCCTGTGTGATCTTGGATGTTCAGGTTTTGCTCAATTTCAATTTCGGGGCGAGTCTCGTCGATTAAAATTTGGCAAAACCCCGCGCTCCAATCAGCACGCGGTGACGGCAAAACCAGTGGTTGAAATCAACCAGTGTGATGGGCGAGCAGAGCTCACCTATCGCTGTGAAAGGGTGTGTGTTGTGATTGATACAGGGCACTACCGCGAGCGTGATTACAATATTCTTAAGAACAATGTCGTCGTATTTTGCGAGTCGATGAGTGCGTGGCTCAATCATCACTCGGCATTAGTGCAAGAGCGTATTGATGCCGTCAGCGAGAAAATCAATGTGGTGAATAACCTCAATAACTTCACGCGCTGCCTGTACCGGATTAACGATCATCTATTGCACACCCAACGTCACATTCGCGAAGATTTGTTAACACAGCTGGTTAGCACCTTCCCTGTTTTGGGGTTGCACGCTGACCAAGAAAACAAAATCCTCGATATCGTGAATGCCGCAGTCGACCAAGAAAACCAGCTATTGAGCTCACAGATTCAACAAAACATAGAGCTGCGCACCTTGATTGAGCGAACCATTAAGGCGCTAAGCTCCACGGCGCCAGTTCCTCCGGTTAACGGGCCCGCCACGGATACGTCCAGTGCCATGCTATTCGGTTAACGCGTTATTCTATATAGCAATAAAAATATGGTAACTGCTCATCTACTGAGTGCGATAACCGGCCTGCTTAGCGGGTAATGTTAGGTCGAGATTCGTTGCAACGGAAATAAAGGACATGTGCAAATTGGCTCTTATGTATCGCAATAAGAAGATTAATTCCCACTCGACTGATCATTTGAAGATAGCAGGTTTTCGGCGGCAAGCTTTTGCCTAAACTTTGCTAAAAAACCACGCCCCGTGGGCTTAAATGGGAGGAAGCGAAGCCCTGCGAAACGCGACAGTCGAGTAGCAGTTTACCCATTAGGTTTACAATCTTTACAAAGCATTGTGTTTTTTACATTCGCTTAAGCGTCAATAATGCGTATCGCATTTCAGGATAAAAACTAAGCAACGAAAATAGCTGATATCCCGCCGCTCGAGGCCCCTTCACTATAGCCAATTTGATTGGCGTAGTTTCTGCACACATTTTGGTTCACACGCTGCGCGCGAAATTTATGCGTTGCACGCCCGTGGTCTATGGCGTTTTTGGCTCCGGCGTCGCATCTCGCTGCATTCAATTTTTCGGCCCGAGGGGAACTTATGCATCAGCACGCAATAAATTCCAAAAGCCAACGCGATATGACAGTTATGGCCTGCAGCGCGGGGAGTGGTTCGCTAGAAGTCCAGCTGCTGCAACGCGAACGCGGACGGGCGCGGCCGCTTAAAAATGGCAAGGCGCTAGATACTACTCTGGGTTTTACGCCCCTAGACGGTATGGCAATGGCCACGCGCAGTGGCCGCCTAGATCCCAATATCGTCATACATTTGCTTGAGCACGAAGGCTTTACCACGCAACGGATATCTGGTTAACCCCTGCGCAAGAGTGCTGGGCAATGTTTATCCAGTTCGAACAATTTAATCGAGAACAGCCTAACTCTTAGGAGGCTCCCAATGAATAATATTTTTGATGATGCCGATGTAAACGCTTTGTTTCAACGGTGGGCCGAGGGTTATGGACCAGTTAAGCATAGTGGCGAGGTCGTGGAGCAAGTTGCTGAGTTTACTCAGCACTTAGAAAGCGCAAGTCGCGTGAATGAAAAAGTGTACAAGTCCAGAGTTATAGACACCCTAGAGTTGTTGATGGCGGCGGATCGCATTTGCAGTGCGAGCATGTGGCTTATCGCCCATATGACGTATGCCGACAAAATTTATTTGGATGGCCGCGAATTGAACCCCGACGAATTTAAAGCCCACGCGCAAGGCCATACCGGGGGCGCATTAAATATGGCGCCGGCGTATACCGGCTACTTGCTGGCGAACTGTTTGTCGGGTGATACCCGAGCATGGTTAATGGGGCAGGGCCATTGCGTTGCCGCTATTGAAGCGGTTAATGCTCTTATGGGCAACCAAGATTTTGACCAGGCTCAGCGCTACTCGATGAGTGACGAAGGTTTAAGCAACTTATGTCACGATTTTTACAGCTATGCGTTAGGCGCCGATGGCCGACCCGCAGCGTTTATCGGTAGCCACGTTAATGCCTACACCGCTGGCGGTATTAGCGAAGGGGGCTATTTAGGCTTTGCCGAGCTGCAGTACGTGCACATGCCGTTGCCCGGCCAAGAGCTAGTGACGTTTTTAAGTGACGGCGCTTTCGAAGAGCAGCGCGGTAGCGATTGGGCACCCCATTGGTGGCGCGCCGAAGACACCGGGTCGGTAATGCCTATTATGATTGCTAACGGTCGGCGCATTGACCAGCGAACCATCATGCAACAACGCGGTGGCGCCGAAATGTTTGTTAAGCACTTAGCGCTAAATGGCTTTGACCCTTTTATTATTGATGGAACCGATCCCGCGGCTTACGCCATGGCGATTTTAACCATGGCAAATACACTAAAACGCCGTGGCGAAGCCATAAAAAAGGGTGATGATAATTACCCTGTTAAATTGCCCTATGCAGTAGCGGATGTGACCAAAGGCTATGGCTTGCCCGCGGCGGGCACCAACGCCGCACACAGCCTGCCATTGGGGAGCAGCTTGGCTGACGATCCAGAGTCGCGGCGCGCGTTTCAGGCAGCGGTTAACAAGCTGCATGTCGACCCCGAGCAGCTAACGACAGATGTCGTGCGTATGTCCAACCACGACCTTTCTCGACGGGTTCGTGAGAAGGACCATTTCATGCGTAAGTTAGAGGTCCCCGGTATTGACTTTCCCGATGACGGCTGGTTAGCGACAGGTGACAACTTATCGCCCGTCGCTGAGATGGATCGATGGTTTGCAGACTTTATGGCGGCAAATCACCACGTGCGCTTTAAAGTGGGCAACCCCGATGAAATGAACAGCAATCGCATGAAAAAAACCTTGGCGTATTTAAAACATCGGGTTATTCAGCCAGAGGAAGGTGCGGCAGAATCAGTGACCGGTGGCGTAATCACAGCCTTAAATGAAGAGACCGTTGTGTCTGCGGTATTAGCCAATAAACAGGGGGTTGGCATGGTAGTGAGCTACGAAGCCTTCGCCGCGAAAATGCTGGGTGCTATTCGGCAAGAGGTGATATTTGCGCGGCACCTGATAGAGGCCGCTTATCCGGTACTCTGGGTGAGTATTCCGATTATTGTCACGTCGCACACTTGGGAAAACGGCAAAAATGAGCAGTCGCACCAAGATCCAACATTTTCCGAATGTTGCCTAAACGAGCTATCGGATGTGGCACCGGTTTATTTTCCCATTGATGCCAACACAGGGATCGCTTGTTTGAAGCGAATATTTAGTACCTCCGGGCGTATTGCAACCATTGTTGCCCCTAAAAAAGAGTGTGCCGTTGTGTGCGAGCCTCAGCAGGTCGAAGGTGCGATCAAAGACGGTATGTGCGTGGTCAGCGAGGATAAAAACGCCGATATTCAGCTGATTGCCATTGGCAGCTATCAGCTGCATGCGTGCATAGAGGCGGCAAAAAAAATGCGAGCCGAAGGCATTGCATGCTCGGTCATCGCCTTAATTGAGCCAGGCCGGTTTAGACAGCCACGCGATGTGATTGAAGCCAGCGTTTGTCACAGCGATACGGAGCTTGCGCGCTTAATTCAATCGGCGTCGGCACGCTTAGTGGTTACCCATACGCGCGCCGAAATAATGACAGGCCTACTTAGGCGATTAGACCTCGGCCCCCAACGCACGCAGTTTATCGGTTATCGAAACCAAGGCGGTACCTTAGATGCCGACGGTATGCGTCAATTAAACGGGCAAGACCCTACAGCTATTGCCGAGGTGGCAACGCGCCTTCTAGGCCAGCGCTGTGCGTAACCGTTTTTATCACCATGGCAATTGGAGACGGCTATAACGAGGCAAGCAAAAAACATCTAAATCATGCTAGGAGCGCAGAATGTCGAGCGATCGAGAAATTGTTTTGGTTACAGGCGCAACGGGGAACATTGGCTCGGCACTTATCGAGTCGTTAAAGGCCAACTATCGCATTGTTGGCTTTGATCGCGGCGACGATGCCGATGTACAGTGCGATATTGCCTCCGAGGCTTCGGTGAAAAAGGCGATTCAGCAAGTGAAAGACACCTACGGAAATCGACTCGCTGGGGTCGTGCACCTAGCGGCGTATTTTGACTTTTCCGGCGAGCAATCACCGCTTTACCACAGCGTTAATGTTCAAGGTACTAAAAATTTATTGCTCGGCCTACAAGACTTTGAGGTCGGGCAGTTTATTTATGCAAGCACTATGCTTGTGCATCGCCCGGGTGTCCCAGGTGATTTAATGACTGAGGAGACGCCCATAGAGCCTAGTTGGGCATACCCGCAGTCGAAAGCTGAAGCTGAAAAAGTCATTTTTGAGCACCACAAGCATGTCCCTGTGACCATTTTGCGCTTGGGTGGTGTGTACGACGAGCAATCTGCGGTGCCAACACTGACGCATCAAATTGCACGCATTTATGAGCGCGACCCCAAAAGCATTCTCCATTCCGGGGATGATCAGGCTGGACAGTCATTAATCCATCGCGATGACCTCATTTCGCTGTTTGCGTGCGTCATTGATAAACGCCATGAGTTATCGCGCGAAAACGTTTTTTTGGCCGGTGAACCCGGGGTAATGAGTTATAGCGAATTGCAACATCGCTTGGGTCGCTTGATTCACGGTGACTCCGATTGGAAAACACTGTCTTTGCCCAAGCCTATCGCGAAAATGGGGGCTTGGCTAAACGAGGCCGCAGAACCCGTCATCCCCGACGATTTCGACGAAGGTGAAAAACCGTTTATTCGCCCCTTTATGATCGATATGGCATCTGACCATTACGAGCTTAACATCGACCATGTTAAAAATACGCTGGGCTGGCAGCCACAACACCGTATCCAAACTGAGCTGCCGAAAATGATCGACAACCTAAAGGCCGATCCAGAGCAGTGGTACGAACGCAACGGAATTCATTCGCCAGCGTGGATGAAGGCCGCTGCCGATAAACACCGTAACCCCGAGAAGCTGCGCGAGCATTACGTTAAAAAGTACCGCGCTGATCACGCGAAAAATAGTTGGGCGCCGTTTATGATGATGGGCTTGGGTGGTTGGTTAATCACTTCTCCCATCACAATGGGCTATGAGTCGGCGGCATTGATCTATAGCGATATCGCATCGGGCATCGCCGTTATGATGTTGGCGCTGCTGTCACTTTCGTCTAGGCCGTTAATGCAATCCGCCCGATGGGCATTGGGCGTTGTGGGGTTGTGGTTGATGACGGCGCCGCTGCTATTTTGGGCGCCCACGGCGGCCGCTTATCTCAACGGCACCCTAGTGGGTTGCTTAGTGCTTGGTTTGGCGATGGTGGTGCGGCCCTTTCCCTATTTAATGTCTCCGGTCGCTGCTGAACTCGGACCGTCTATTCCGCCGGGTTGGCAATTTTCGCCGTCTGATTGGTTTCAGCGCGTGCCAATTATCGCTTTGGCATTTATTGGTTTTTTTATTTCGCGCTACTTAACTGCATACCAGTTGGGACATATTGATGCAGTGTGGGATCCGTTTTTTGCAGGCACTAGCGGTGGCGATAAAAACGGTACCGAGGACATTATCACATCGAAGGTTTCCGAGGCGTGGCCAGTGCCGGATGCGGGTATTGGTGCGATGACCTATTTGCTCGAAATTCTTACCGGTTTGATGGGCTCTAGACGACGCTGGCGAACAATGCCGTGGCTGGTATTGCTGTTTGGTTTTATGATTGTGCCGCTCGGTGCCATATCCATTACGTTTATTATTATTCAGCCTATTGTACTGGGTACGTGGTGCACGCTGTGTTTAATCGCCGCAGCGGCGATGCTTTTGCAGATTCCCTACAGCTTCGATGAAATTATTGCCACCATCGAATTCTTGCGTCGTCGCGCACGCGCCGGCAAACCTTGGTTGCTCATCTTATTTACCGGCGATACCGACGAGGATTCAGAGGCCGACAAAAAAGATAAAAGCGATATTGATAATTTCGCCCAATCGCCCGGTAAAGTTATTGGCGAGTCCGTGCTCGGTGGCGTATCGATGCCATGGCCGCTTGCGTTGTGCGCGCTGACCGGCATATGGCTGATGTGCACCCGATTAACGTTGGGCTCTGAAGGCAACATGGCCAATGCGGATCACCTGATTGGGGCCTTGGTACTGACTCTGACCATCACCGCCAGTGCTGAGGTGATGCGCCCAATACGCTTTTTAAATATATTTCTGGGCATGGCGCTATTGATTACGCCCTTTATTTTTCCTGCAAGTATTGTCGCCATTGCGGCAAGTCTCGTGTGCGGCGCGCTGTTGATCGGATGTAGCATTCCCCGTGGACACATTAAAAACACTTACGGTTTATGGGGGCGATATGTGGTTTAGTCTGGTTGCATTATCCTGCTATTTAGTTTGGTTAGTGCAGGGCAGGTTGGTGAAAGCTTGGCAGGCTGTGGATACATGACAAGCTAAAATAGATCAATAACGGCCGCGACAATTTCGCAAACCGGACTATTAGGTGGCACGATGTTCGCGCAATTTTCTTTGCCTATCAATGTGGTATTTTTTACCGCCGCCGCAACGGTGGTGTGGTTTTCTGGCGCGCGTATTACGCGCTACGCCGATGAGTTTTCCGAGCGTTTTAAGCTGAGTCGAGCGCTAATGGGTTTATTGCTTTTTCGCATGGGACGCGATTCTGCCGCGGTCTTGGTGGTTTACCTCGGCGGGCTGTATTTTTTGTTTCAGCTGCGCAGCTAACTCGCCGACAAGGCTATTCGACTCGCTAACCCCTCCTGTAAATATGTCCGGTTTTTGTTGACCAGAACACCCTGAATATCCGGTGTGAAAAACCCCTGCGCTTAAGCAACCTATACAGAAAAATTACGCCCGAAGCCTCCCTCCACCTAGAGATTTTACCCCGCCTTTTCCTAATCTAGCGCCACGATCAAAACGAAGAGGTATGTCCTATGAGTGTTTTGCTGTTGTTGGTGTCATTGGCGCTGATTGTCTATTTGGGAGCAGTGATGCTCTATCCGGAAAAATTTTAGGTTGTTGGTGGAGGCTATCCCTATGTTTGAAATTGCATTGATTTTTTTAATTGCGCTAGGGCTCGCTTGGCCCCTGGGGCGTTATATGGCCGGGGTCTTCTCCGGTCAGCCGCATCTCAGCGACCGGCTATTTGGTCCGATTGAAAGCGTGATTTATAGGCTTATCGGAGTGAACCCGCTGCAAGGCATGAGCTGGAAAAACTATGCCTGGGCCTTGGTGTTTTGCAACTTGGTTCTCGGCGTCATCGCTTACCTCATTTTGCTGTTCCAGCATGTGTTGCCGATGAATCCGGATAATATCGGTCCCCTTTCCTGGGATCTTGCGCTGCACACAGCCGTTTCTTTTCTCACCAATACCAATCAACAACACTATTCGGGCCAGGCTCAACTGAGTTATCTGTCCCAGGGTTTTTTGATTGTCACCTTGCAAGTGGTTACACCCGCCACTGGCCTGGCCGCGTGCGTGGCGATTCTGCGAGGCATGGTTGGCGGACGCAACAAGGACAGCGCTAATGAAGGTGAACCACGTGATCTGGGTAACTTTTACGTTGACTTAGTGCGGGGCGTGCTGCGCTTGGCGCTGCCTGTCGCGTTGGTCATGTCACTGCTGCTGACCTGGCAGGGTGTACCCAGTACCTACGACGGCGCTCAGGTTACGCAAACCCTGGACCCTGCTGTTGAAATGCAAGAACAATCTGTGCCGGTGGGACCGGTGGCACCTATGGTGGCGATCAAACAACTGGGCACCAACGGCGGGGGTTGGTATGGGCCCAACAGCAGTAATCCCCTGGAAAATCCCACCCCGGTTAGCAATGTGCTTGAGACCGTTGCCATTGTGTTATTCCCCATGGCCATCGTCTTTATGGCGGGTTATATGCTCAGTCGACGCCGCTTCGCGGTAATGTCGTTGCTTGTAATGGGTGTAATGAGTCTCGCCTTTGTTAGCGCAACGGTGTACAGCGAATTACAGCCCAACGCCGCGTTTGCGGGGCTCAGCGCAGATGGCCCCAATATGGAAGGAAAGGAAGTGCGTTTTGGGCCGGAACTGTCTGCCCTTTGGGGAACTTTTACCACGCAGACGTCTAATGGCTCGGTCAACTCCATGCACGACTCCTTCAACCCGCTGGGCGGATTGATGACTCGGGCGGGCATGTTGATCAATGCCATATGGGGTGGTGTGGGTGTTGGCTTCATTAATTTCATTGTTTACGTCTGGATTGCCGTTTTCCTTTCGGGATTGATGATTGGGCGCACACCGGAAATCTTTGGCCGCAAAATTGAAACTAAGGAGATCACCACCCTGGGTGCCTTGATTGTGCTGCCGACCATTGTCATTTTGGGGCTTACCGCGATCACCGTGGGCGTTCCGGGACTAGCACAAAACAGCAATCCCGGTTTCCACGGCATTTCTCAGGTGTTTTATGAATACACCTCCGCTTTTGCCAACAACGGTTCAGGCTTTGAAGGGCTAGGTGACGATACGCCGTGGTGGAATGTGACCTGCGTCATCGCGCTGATCCTCGGTCGTTATCTACCCATAGTGCTACCCCTAATGGTCGCCGGTTGGCTTGCCAGCAAACGCGCAGCACCTGTTTCCAGTGGCACCTTGCGGTTAGACAGCGCCACCTTCGGTGTGACCTTAATCGCTGTCATTCTGATTTTGAACTTCCTTTCATTTCTGCCTTCGGCAGTTTTGGGGCCCATTGGCGAAGGGCTTGAGCTTTCCACCACGATTTTGAGTCGGGAGTAACGATGATGAAAAAACACACGACTAACATGCTCGATAGGCAAGTTTTGAGCAATGCCGCCTGGCTCGCGGTGAAAAAGCTAAACCCGAAAGCCGCGGCCGGCAACCCAGTAATGTTCGTGGTTCTGATTGGCACAGTGATTACCGCGCTAATTACTTTGCAGCGCATGTTTACCGGTCAAAGCTTCGGGTTTGAATTGGCGACAACGCTGTTGCTGTTTTTTACGGTCTGGTTTGCAAATTTCGCCGAAGCTGTCGCCGAAGCGCGCGGTCGCGGCCAGGCCGCCAGCCTGCGCTCTGCAAAACGCGCCCTCAAAGCCCGCCGTCTCAAAAACGGCATGGAGCAAATCGTCGATGGCGATACGCTGCGTAAGGGCGACCAAGTGCGGGTCGGCCAGGGCGAATATATACCTGCTGACGGGGAGATTGTTAAAGGTGTGGCCACAGTTAACGAATCCGCAGTCACTGGTGAATCCGCTGCGGTTTTGCGCGAAGCCGGTGGTGACCACTGCGGGGTCATCGGCGGTACCAAAGTGCTCAGTGGCGAGATTGAATTTGCCGTTACCGCGGATCCAGGGCACAGCTTCTTGGATCGCATGATTGGCTTAGTCGAAGGTGCACAGCGGCAGAAGACGCCGAATGAAACCGCGCTTACCGTATTGCTGGCGGCGCTAACCATGGTGTTTATTCTAGTGGTGATTACCTTGCCCCCCATGGCCGGCTTTTTGGGGGCATCATTGGATTACACCATGCTGATTGCCTTACTGGTGTGTTTGATCCCAACCACCATTGGCGGCCTGCTGCCCGCCATAGGCATTGCCGGCATGAACCGGGCCCTGGCCGCCAATGTGGTTGCCAAATCCGGCAGAGCCGTGGAAGTGGCTGGCGATGTCGACACCTTGTTACTCGACAAAACCGGCACCATTACCTTTGGCGACCGTCAAGCGACTGAGTTTTTGACGGCAGGCCAAGTGAGAATGGCGGACCTAGTCAGCGCCGCCGTACTGACCTCGTATGAGGACCCAACACCGGAAGGCAAGTCGGTGTTGGAGCTGGCGGAGAGGCAAGACCATCGTGTGCCAGTGCGCCCCACTGATGCCGAATACTTGCCGTTTTCCGCTGAAACTCGGCTGTCCGGAATCACGCTTGCCGATGGCACAATCTATGTGAAAGGTGCCAGTGACACGGTTCAGCAGTGGGCGAAATCTCGTCAAATCGCCATTCCCGGTAGTCTCGAAAACCTGGTTAAACAGGTGGCACAAGCGGGTGGCACCCCGCTGGTGGTTGCCAGTGAAAGTCAAATTCTCGGTGTCATCGCGTTGAGCGATGTTATTAAACCTGGGGTCGCAGAGCGTTTCGTTCGCTTGCGCGCGCTGGGTGTACGCACCGTTATGGTCACTGGTGACAACCCCATTACTGCCGGTGTTATTGCCGCCGAGGCCGGCGTGGATGACTTTATCGCCGAAGCTAAACCGGAAGACAAACTGCAGCTGATTCGCGACGAACAGGCGAAGGGCCGGCTGGTGGCCATGGTGGGCGACGGCACCAACGATGCCCCAGCCCTGGCACAGGCGGACGTGGGGCTGGCGATGAACAGTGGCACTCAGGCGGCGCGCGAGGCCGGCAATATGGTCGACCTGGATTCCGACCCGGCAAAATTACTGGCGGTGGTGGAAATCGGCAAGCAGTTACTGATCACCCGCGGTGCGCTAACCACTTTTTCCCTTGCCAATGATGTGGCGAAGTACTTCGCTATTATTCCGGCGGTATTTGCCGGCGCGTTGCCCGCCATTGCTGCCCTGGACTTTATGGGCCTCAATAGCCCTTTGACGGCCGTGCTCTCGGCATTGATCTTCAATGCAT
The DNA here is from genome assembly GCA_036554385.1 of Marinagarivorans sp. Taxonomy (GTDB): domain Bacteria; phylum Pseudomonadota; class Gammaproteobacteria; order Pseudomonadales; family Cellvibrionaceae; genus Marinagarivorans. Next base: position 17,209 of record DATBNJ010000114.1, read on the forward strand.
TGGTAATTCCTGCGCTGGTCCCGCTGGCTTTGCGGGGTGTGAAGTTACGTCCAATGACCGCCGAAAAGCTGTTGCGTAATAACATGCTGATTTACGGGTTAGGGGGTGTGGTGCTGCCGTTTGTGGTGATCAAAGCAATCGATATGTCACTGGGTCTTTTTTTATAGTGCACGCGCTAAGGCGTGCAATTTAACGCATCTGTTCTAACTACTTTGTAGGAGAAATCTCATGGGTAACGACATTAGCCGAACGCTCCCTGTGCCCAACCAGCTCTTGACAGCACTGCGCGCCGCATTGGTGTTTTTGGTACTCTGCGGCCTGATTTACACCGGGCTCGCCACATTCCTGGGCGGTGTGCTTTTCCCGCACCAGGCAACTGGCAGCCTAATCCAGCAGCAGGGGCGTATCGTCGGCTCTAGCCTAGTGGCGCAGCCATTCGAAAGTCCACGCTACTTTTACAGCCGGCCCAGTGCCGCCGACTACGACCCTACAGGCACCGGTGGCAGTAACTTGGCCCCCAGCAATCCAGAACTACGGGCGCGGGTAGCGCAGGCCAGCGAGCGTATTCAAGCGCAGGAAGGAGTAGCTGCCGAGGACATTCCGGTGGATTTGCTGGCAGCCTCTGGTGCGGGTCTCGATCCGCACGTTTCGCCCGCAGCGGCGCGACTCCAAGCGCCGCGAGTTGCAGCTGCAAGGGGTATGGGTGAAGCGCAGGTTTTAGCGCTTATCGATCAAGTCAGTGAGGGCAAACAGTGGGGACTCTTCGGTCAGCCGAGGGTGAATGTTTTGCAACTCAATCTAGCACTCGATGACCTCGCAAAGTGAAGAGGGCGACGAGTGCCACAACAATCACGATTGCTGCGACGATCGTGATAACTGGCCTTTCAATCGATTGATATAGTTGGCGATCATGCAAAATTCTAACAGTGACTCAGCACATTTACCGTACCCTTGGATTCGCAAGCTGGCATGGTCGATAATTGCTGTTGATTATTTAACTCAGCGCAGGGGGAGAAAATTGAAATCAATGTTTACATTCGTGCCGGTCGAAAGCAACAAGAGGAGGCCCTGTGGTTGACGAGCGAGCTGAACACGCCGAAGCGTTACTGCAGCGCATAAAGCATAAAGAGGCCGGTCGGCTAACGGTGTTTCTAGGCGCCGCCCCCGGCGTCGGGAAAACCTACGCTATGCTCAGTGCGGCGCGAGAGCGTCAGCAACAGGGTGAGGAAGTGGTTGTCGGGCTGGTGGAGACCCACGACCGGGCGGATACCGAAGCTATGGTGGCGGATTTGGAAGTTCTGCCTCGGCAAACGGTTGAATACCACCAAACCCGGCTTACAGAGTTCGACCTGGACGGCGCCCTGGCACGGCGGCCCCAGCTCATCTTGGTGGATGAGTTGGCCCACACCAATGTACCCGGCAGTCGCCATAAACGCCGCTATCAAGATATTGCAGAGTTGCTGAGCGCTGGAATTGATGTGTATACCACGGTGAATATCCAGCACTTAGCCAGCCTCAACGATTTGGTTTTGCAGATTACCGGCGTAAGGGTGCGCGAGACGGTGCCCGACCAATTTGTCGACGACGCCCACGAAATTCTATTTATCGACCTACCGCCAGCGACGCTGATCGAACGTTTGCAACAGGGTAAAGTCTACCTGCCGGAATACGCTCGCTCGGCACTGGATTCGTTTTTTTCCCCTGCCAATTTGACCGCTTTACGCGAATTGGCCATGCGCGAAGTTATGGAACGGGTGGACGTGCGTTTAACTAGCGAATTGCACGCCGATGGCAATGGGCGAACCTTCACCATTCAAGAAAAGCTGATGGTGCTGATCAGCAATAACAGCGACCACGACTACCTTATCCGCAGCGGACGGCAAATCGCCGATCGGCGAAAAATGCCCTGGCTGGTAGTGTGGGTAGATACGGGGCGGGTTGCCAAACGGCAGTCATCACTGAGGTTACAATCCGCATTTTCTTTGGCTAAGGATCTGGGTGCCGAGACCGAAACCCTGCGCGGTCCCAGCACCTTACAGACAGTGTTACCCTATATTGTTAAGAACAGAATTAATACCGTTTTAGTGGGGTCCGGCACCAGGAAACGTTTTCGCTTTTGGCGCAAGCGACTGTATCAGCAATTAATCGAATCGGGTCTAACGCTGGAAGTGTCTGTTATCCACCCACCGGCGCAACCAACGACGGTGCGGTCAGCGCCGTTGGCAACGCCGATAACCGCGGGAATTCGTTGGCCAGAGCATGGGTTTGCCGCGTTGGCCGTAATAGTTTCCAGCGTCGTCGCTGTGCCGCTTGAGCTATTGATAAGCAACACCAATTTGGTGTTGGTCTATGTTTTGGCGGTGGTTGCAACCGGGTTGAAATATGGCTGGCGACCGGCCATAACGGCATCGATTCTTGCTTTTATGAGTTTTAATTTTTTCCTCACCGAGCCGCGTTATACGCTTCACGTTACCCGCCAGGATGAATTTACCACACTGGTTTTTTTGTTGATTATCGCGCTTGCTTGCGGGCCGGCGGCATCGCGAATTCGTCGCCAATTTATTTTGTTGCATGACGCCAATCGCTATTCTGAAGCAATGCGCCTGTTGGGGCAGGAATTATCCGTAGCGGAGGATCCGCAAGCCATCTGGAAAGCGGTGCACAAAGTGGTTTCGCAAACGCTGCGCGATGTTGAATGCACAATTATGCCCGCTGAGGAGGGCGGCCAAGCCTGGCCCGAGCCTGCTAAGGCATTTGCCCCAGTGGATATCGCCGCCATAGACTGGACCAAACGCAATGCTCAGGTATCTGGTCGCTTTAGCGACACACTCAACGCCTCTGAATGGACAATTTTTCCGGTACAAAAGCATAAACAGTTCATTGCCAGTCTACTGATTAAAGTCTCCGGTACCACCAGTGTTTTGCCCCCGGGTGATAAAACCTTGATTACCGCCATCGCCAACCAGGCAGCGGACACTTGGCGGCGAACCCAGTTAGTGGGTGAGCTTGGCGCTGCGCGTGCAAAAACGGAAGTTGAACAACTGCGTTCCGCTCTTTTATCGTCTGTCTCTCATGATCTAAAATCGCCCCTGGCAGCCATGATGGGCGCCGCCGAGAGCTTGCGCCTGCTTGACCAGCAATTGGATCGCGCAGATCGTTTTGAATTGCTGGATACCATACTGCAGGAGAGTCGGCGCCTAGACAGCTATATTCAAAACCTTCTCGATATGACTCGGCTGGGTTATGGCACGCTGAAAATTGAACGGGACTGGATTTCCGTCACCGACATTATTGGCAGTGCCATAACTCGACTTAAGCGCTACTATCCGAGCGTGAAAACCGCAACCCATTTCGAGCGGGCCTCCCCAGTCATTTACGTACACGCTGCCCTGATTGAACAGGCGCTTTTTAATATCCTGGAGAACGCCGCTCGGTTTACCCCAGCGGGCGAGGTGATTCGGGTTACTACCACGGCGCAAAACGGCATTTGCACGATCGAGATCGAAGACAAAGGCCCCGGTATTCCCGAGAACGTGCGAGAGGAAATTTTTGATATGTTTTTTGTCGTTTCCGACGGCGACAAAAAAAAGCAGAATACCGGCATGGGGCTGGCTATCTGTCGCGGTATGATCGGCGCCCACGGTGGCAGCGTTCACGCGATGGAGGGCGCAGGGCAAAAAGGCACTAAATTCGTCGTTGAATTGCCTTATGAAGAACCTGCCGCCCTTACGACAATGACTGAGGAATAATTTTTCTGTGAGCATCAAAATTGTAATTATTGACGACGAAGCCCCGATTCGACGCATGTTGTATATCGCCTTAAAAAGCGAAGGTTATGATGTCGCAGAGGCCGGTAACGGTGAATTGGGCCTAACGGCCATAGTTCGTCATCAGCCCGATTTAGTGATTTTAGATTTGGGCTTGCCAGATATGGATGGGCACGAGGTGCTGCATGATATGCGCAGTTGGTCGAAGGTGCCGGTGATTGTGCTGTCGGTGCGCAGCGATGACCGTGAAAAAGTGCGTGCGCTGGATGCGGGTGCGCAAGACTATGTGACCAAACCGTTTAGCGTAGAAGAGTTTCTAGCGCGCGTTCGCGCTAACGTTCGCGACCATATCAAGCCGGATGCGCCGGTTATTTTGGATGATGGACGACTGCACATCGACTTGGGAAAACGTTGGGTAACTTTGTCGGGCTGTAAAGTGGAGCTGACGCCCAAAGAATATGCAGTACTGTCTCGCTTGGCGCAATCGCCCAACTGCGTTATCACCCAGACTCAACTACTACAGGAGATCTGGGGGCCAGCTCATAAAGACAATAGCCACTATTTGCGTATCGTGGTTAGCCATTTGCGGCAAAAACTGGGTGACGACCCCGCCGAACCCCATTACATCCGCACCGAAGCCGGCGTCGGATATCGTTTGATGGTTCGAGAAGCTCGCCTTTGAAACACACCCGTTAAGTGCGCTGAGTCAGTGACCTAAGCGGCATTGCGTTTGGTCTGCGATATGCACCGAACAAACGTGCGAAGGTGTGATGGCAATGTGCATTGCTGCGCTTCAGGGGCTTTGGCAATGGCATCGCGTAAGCACTATTAAAATTGTCGGAAAGTCCGTGAGAATACGATCAGTATTGGAAAAATTTCTAGGCGACCAAACAACATCGCCACGCACATCAGCCACTTAGCTGGGTCTTTTAGCGTGCCAAATCCAGCAGCGGTGTCACCGTAGCCAACCCCCATGTTATTGATACAGGCCGCGACGGTACCGAATGCGGTTGTAAAATCATGCCCGATTATCATCAGTCCCCAGACGAACGCACAAGCGAAAAAAATATAAAAGAAAAACAGGCTCCAGACGGATTGCATCACCCGATCGGACACCGAATGTCCGCCGACCTTGGTCAGGAATATTCCATTCGGATGGACAAGCTGATTGATCTCGCGGCTGCCTTGACGGTACAGCAGGAGGAATCGCATCGCCTTGATGCCGCCACAGGTGGAACCAACGCAGCCGCCAAAAAAGCTTGCGCCGAGCAATAACAACACCACATGTGACGGCCAAGAAGGATAGTCCCCCGCTCCGAGACCATTGTCGGTCATAATCGAGACGGCCTGGAAGAAGCCGTGCACCAGAGCATCCTGAGCCTCAAATGTGTTGGTTCTGTATAGTTCTAGGCAGGTCACCCCGACGACCAACGACAAGATGAGGGAAAAAAAGCGAAACTCCGAGTTGCTCAGAATGGGGCGCAGGCTGCGACGGCTGATAGCGACAAAATATAAGGAGAAGTTGACGGCGGCAAGAATGGAGTAAACGCCGCCCACCAGTTCAATGGCGGGGCTATCGTAATAACCGAGGCTACTGCCATGGGTGGAGAAACCACCCAGCGATACCGTCGATAGACTGTGACACAAGGCATCAAACCAGCCCATTCCCGCAATGTAGTACGAGATGCCACAGCCCAGCGCTAAGCCCGAGTAGATCGCCCAGAGGTTTCTGGCGGTGTCGGCCAGCCGGGGTGTGAACCGTTCTTCCTTCATGGGTCCGGGCATTTCAGACTGGTAGAGTTTGGCGCCGCCGATCCCTAAAAACGGCATCACCGCCACGGCAAGCACAATGATGCCGAGGCCACCGAGAAAGTTGAGTTGGGCGCGGTAGTACAGGATAGACTTGGGTAGATTGTCGATATCGTCCAATACCGAGGCGCCCGTCGTGGTAATGCCGGAAACGCCTTCAAACAGGGCGTCTGTCAAACTCAAGCCAAGCCGGCTATCGAAATACAATGGCATGGTGCTGATGGCAGAGAATATCACCCAAAACAGTACCGCGATCATGAAACCGTCACGGGTCTGTATAGACTTCTTGCCCCGACTCGTGGCCAGCCAGCCGCTAGCGCCAAGCGTAAACGCCGTGATGAAGGTGATCAGGAAGGGGGTAAAATGCGCCTCGTCGTAGACTAAACCTATCAGTATCGGAACGAGCATGGATAGGCTATAAAGCAAAACCAGAAAACTGCACAGATGCAATATGGTGGTTAGCCGTGAACGTTTTTCCATCTTCCTACCGCAATGAATATTAACACTTCATGGATGGTAAGAAGGTTGTGCATAAAGTATCTAGGTACGGGTGCGCGAGTGCCGTAAAGAAGTCGTAAAGGGGGCACTAGAAAGGCCGCTGTAAGCAGGTAAAGCAACGAGTCTTTGCGCTTTTTGTGTACAGGTATCGTCGAACAGCGACAGGATCGATAAATAGCCCAAAATCAATGCGCCCAGTATCACACTAGCCAGAGGTATCAAAATAGCCAGAGTGTTGGCGATTAAATCGACTAGGCGCAACAGCCAAAAAAAGCATCTTTTATAGGGGGGAATCACGCATTGGGTGGCGGTTCAGCCGCACCTCGGCACACAGTTATACTACTACCGTTGCTCCCTTCCGGGCCTGGCGGGGTTTGCAGCGAACTGTTGCGAAGGGACCAAACCGCCATAGAGCGGGTATCGATAAACTGACCCCGAAACATGATGGTGGCTAGGGGGAGACTTGAACTCCCGACCCCAGCATTATGAGTGCTGTGCTCTAACCAACTGAGCTACCTAGCCATCAAGGGTCTTCGTGGGTTGCCCCGCGAAGGGCGCACATTTTCACTACTCGCCTGTGCAAAGTCAAGCGCCAGTTTTTAAAAAGTTGCAAATTGGGGGCAATACTCAGGGCAGCGCAATCACCGCTGTTAAGGTTGCGGCGCAGCACGGGGCAAGCAGCGGGCACGGGTGGTGTTTTTGGGTTGTGAGGAGTCTCCCTTCATTAAGGGATTTCTGGTAGTATTGCGGCCCTTTTTAGCGAGTTTGCGGGCCTGTTGATCATGACCAGCGCAGCAAGAGTAAAAATTTGTGGCATAACGTCTGCGGCTGATGCGCAAATGGTATCGGCGGCCGGCGCTGCGGCCTTGGGGCTTGTGTTCTATCCGCCCAGTCCAAGGCATTTGTCGGACCTCGCGTTGGCACGCGATATTGCCATGGCTGCTGGCCCGTTTGTTACCGTTGTGGGGCTATTTGTTAACCCTACCCCCGAGACCGTCGAAGAGGTACTTGCGGCGGTACCGTTGAACCTTTTGCAGTTTCACGGCAACGAAACGCCGGACGAGTGTGAACGATATAACCGTCCGTACATCAAAGCGTTGCGTATGAAACCGGGAGTCGATATTGCCGGCCTCGCCAATTTGTATGGCAGCGCTAGAGGCATATTACTGGATGCCTACCGCAAGGGCGTGCCCGGCGGCACTGGCGAAACCTTTGACTGGGATGCCATTCCCGCGACGATAAAACAGCCGCTTATTTTAGCGGGCGGCCTAGCGCCGAACAATGTTGCCGACGCCGTGGCGCGGGTAAACCCTTGGGCCGTAGATGTCAGTGGTGGAGTAGAGCGCAGCCCCGGCAGCAAAGATTCGACACTCGTTAAGCAATTTATGGCCAATGCTGCCAATTAATGCCGCGTTCACGGTTATGTGAGCGCAATCCAAATTGAGGAATACCGTGAGTATTATTGAGCAACCTACAGATTTTAATTTGCTGCCAGATGCCAAAGGCCACTTTGGCCAATTTGGTGGCCGCTTTGTTTCCGAAACGCTGGTTTTCGCGCTGGACGAACTGGCGGAAATGTACAACAGGCTCAAAGACGACAAACAGTTTTGTGCCGAATTTGATCACGATTTAGCCCACTATGTGGGCCGGCCATCGCCGCTTTATTTTGCCGAGCGCTGGACGCAAAAAGTTGGTGGCGCGCGCTTGTTTCTCAAGCGCGAAGATCTCAACCACACGGGCGCGCACAAAGTTAACAACACCATCGGGCAAGCGTTGCTGGCTAAACACTCTGGCAAGCAACGCGTTATCGCCGAGACCGGTGCCGGCCAGCACGGGGTGGCCACTGCCACCGTCGCCGCTCGTCTTGGGCTTGAATGCGTGGTGTATATGGGTGCTGAAGACGTTAAGCGCCAATCGTTAAACGTGTACCGCATGAAATTACTCGGCGCCACTGTGGTGCCGGTCGAGTCGGGCTCTAAAACCCTAAAAGATGCCATGAACGAAGCCATGCGCGATTGGGTTACCAATGTTGACGATACCTTCTATATTATTGGCACCGCCGCGGGACCGCACCCCTACCCGCAGCTGGTGCGCGATTTTCAGTGCGTTATCGGCCGCGAGGCGCGAGCCCAATGTATGGCGCAAACCGGACGCTTACCCGACGCGCTGGTCGCGTGTGTCGGCGGTGGCTCTAATGCCATCGGCCTATTCCACCCGTTTTTAAATGATAAAAGCGTGGCCATGTATGGGGTTGAGGCTGGAGGCTACGGTGTTGAAACCGGTAAACATGCCGCCCCGTTGAACGACGGTGTACCTGGCGTGCTGCACGGCAACCGCACCTACCTGATGGAAGACGAAAACGGCCAAATTATTGAAACCCATTCTGTGTCTGCCGGTTTAGACTACCCCGGTGTTGGGCCAGAGCACGCTTGGTTAAAAGACGTTGGCCGCGTTAAATACGTGCCAATTAATGACGACGAAGCCATGAATGGCTTTCGCCAATTAACCCGCGTTGAGGGTATTATGCCGGCACTCGAGTCTGCTCACGCGGTCGCTTATGCTGAAAAGCTGGCACTGGAAATGGACAAGGACGATATTATTATCATCAATCTGTCTGGGCGTGGCGATAAAGATATTCTCACTGTTGCCGAAATTGACGGAATTAAGGTTTAAAATGAATCGTATAACCACCACACTGGACGCCTTAAAAGCGCAAGGGCGCAAAGCGTTAGTGACCTATGTTGTTAACGGCGATCCCACACCGGAAACAACCTTGCAAACACTGCATAGCATGGTTGCAAACGGCGCCGATATTATCGAAGTTGGCGTACCCTTTTCAGACCCAATGGCAGAGGGCCCGACCATCCAGCGCGGCCACGAACGCGCCTTGGTGCACGGCATTAGCCTTGCCAGTACGATGGACTTAATCGCCGCGTTTCGCGAAACCAATAAAACCACGCCCATTGTGTTGATGGGCTATGCCAACCCCGTTGAGCGCATGGGCTACGCCACCTTTGCTAAAAAGGCCGCGGCTGCCGGTATCGACGGTTTATTAACGGTTGATTTACCGCCCGAAGAATCAGCCGATTTAGATGTCGAGCTAAAAGCCGCCGATATCCACAATATCTTCTTGGTGGCGCCCACCACGTCCGATGCGCGCATTGCGCATATTACCGCCTCGGCAACCGGTTTTATCTACTATGTTTCACTGAAAGGCGTTACCGGTGCGGGTAACTTGGACGTGACATCAGTTGCGGAAAAGGTGGCGGTGATTCGCAGCACCACTGGCCTGCCGGTGATGGTTGGGTTTGGTATTAAAGACGGCGAAAGCGCGAAGGCGGCCAGCCAAACGGCGGACGGCGCCGTTGTTGGCAGCGCTTTAGTGGAGCTAATGAGCGAGGGACCTGCCGAGGCAGTAGCGCAGCGAGTCGGCGCCAAAGTGGCCGAAATTCGCAAGGGCTTGGACGCCTAAACCGTGTGTGCTCACGCATTGTGTTGTGAGTGCTAGGCCCTTAGACATTTAATAACACAGTTTAAAAGCAGGCAATCCCACAGGGTTGGCAAGAGGCAAGAATAATGAGTTGGTTTGATAAGATCGTTCCTAAGGTCGTGCGTTCAGACGAGCGTAAAAGCGCCAGTAGCATTCCCGAAGGCTTATGGCAAAACTGTAAAAAGTGCAGTGCTGTATTGTACCGCCCCGAGCTTGATAAAAACTTAGGTGTGTGTCCTAAATGTGACCACCATATGCGCATCGGGGCGCGTCGGCGCTTGGATTTATTCCTCGATGCTAATGGGCGCGAAGAATTGGCCACCGACGTAGAGCCGATTGATCGCCTTAAGTTTAGAGATGTTAAAAAGTACAAAGACCGCCTCAGTGCGGCGCAGAAAAAAACGGGCGAAAAAGACGCTCTAATCGCGATGCGAGGCGAGCTTAAAGGTATGCCGATTGTCGCTGTGGCGTTTGAGTTTGAATTTCACGGTGGCTCTATGGGCTATGTGGTGGGCGAGCGCTTTACGCGCGCCGCCAATCGAGCACTCGAAGAGGGTATTCCGCTGGTGTGTTTCCCTGCAACCGGCGGTGCGCGCATGCAAGAGGCCTTAATCTCCTTGATGCAAATGGCTAAAACTAGCGCCGTTATCGAACGCTTAAAGCAACAAGGTATCCCTTATATTTCGGTTATGACAGACCCCGTCTACGGTGGTGTATCAGCCAGTTTGGCGTTGCTTGGCGATATTAACGCCGCCGAGCCAGGCTCGCGCGCGGGCTTTGCCGGCCCGAATATCATCGAGCAAACCATTCGCCAAAAGCTGCCCAAGGGCTTCCAGCGCGCCGAATTTTTACTGGAGCACGGCGCTATCGATATGATTATTCATCGTGCCGATATGCGCGACACACTGGCTCGCTTGCTGGCCAAAATGACGCGTCAAGAGCAACCCGAAGAACAGCCTGCTGCCTAATGGCAGCGCGCTTTAATACGCTGGCTGACTGGCTGGCGTGGCAGGAGAGCCATCA
>DATBNJ010000119.1:0-30284 GCA_036554385.1 Marinagarivorans sp.
CGCTACACCCGCCTTAAATGCCAGCGTGGCAATCTGCATTTGCTGCATAAAGCGGTCGCTTTGTAGCTCGCCCTCGGAAGGGATAACGGCGGCAAAGTCTTTAAGGCCTTCGGCGTTTTGTCTTGCACTGTAGTAGGCATCCATGGCGTATTGGGTGCGCGGCAAAGTACCCGAGTGGCTCCGCAGGCGCTGTAATCTCGCCTGTTGGCTTTGTTTCACCACGGCCAGCATGTCGGGGTTTTGAAAGTGCTGGTCGCGGTCCCATGGCAGCACATTGGGCGTCAAAACACTCAATAGCGCCCTTGCATCCTTTAAACGCGTGTAACGAATTAATCGACCGGTCTCTGCGTAGCCACCATAGTTTAAGTAAGCCAGAGGCAAGTCTGGTGCGTGCGAGGCGGCGAATAATGCAGTAAGCGAAGGATAGCCGGCCGAGTTGCGACCACTCCAATTGTGGAGCACGCCGGTCGCGTGTGAGTTCGTTTGGGAGTCAATGCCATTGATAATGAGCATCTTCTTATAATGTTTATTAAAGAAGTCACCATTACCGGCCACAGGCGCGTAGCGGAGGTTACCTGCCGTTTGGATATCGGCGGACTCAGCCCAGTGATTAATCACCTTTTCACCGGCAATATTACTTTTAGGGTCACAAAAACTGGCGACGTCCCAAGCACCCTCCGCCTGCACCGTGACGAAAAAACGCCCTCGGTACTCGCTAGGTGCGGCAAACAACTGCCCAGTGGGCAAGCTGCCCACCGCTGCCGTACTCGCAATTTTTTTGATGCTTGAAAGTAGATCTCTACGCTTTATGGCCATTAATCGCTCCTTAAACGCCACTAATGCCAGGCATTCACCCCAGAGGGCCGAATGCCTGCTCTTTTTGCTCAACTTACCCGCGGCGCATCTACCAATAGGTGATGTCATTAATACCCAGTATTGACCAGCCTCTCAAAGACTGCGTCGACTAATAGATTACCGGTTGCTACAGCGGGATCGAATAAACAACAATAAAAGCGAAACGGTGATTAAGCGCGATTACGGGTACGATCAAAACGATATAAAACCGGAAAAAATCTGGCTGCTATGGCTTAAAGCGCTACAGACTTAAATCATATAAGACGTTAACAAGTGATACTCAAAAGTGTTAAAAGAGCGGCTTTTAACGACATTTTTGACCTTTAATTACAACCGCAGTATAAAAACAATAAACCCATGAAATATTAGTATAAAAGGCACACCTAACACGATTGACGCCCGCCGTAAAATAAACGATAGTTTGTGACACTAATTGTTGATTAACGACTCTTTACGCAAATTTTAACCAGTGAAAGCCTAGTTCAGGCACCATGTGCTGTTAGAGAGTGGTGCTGTTAGAGAGTGGTTCTATTGAATGCTGGTGCTGGCTGCTGAATGTTGGCCGTATCGGAGGCCAGCTCTATTGAAGAGCGGAAAAATTGAATGGTAATGCTGTTGAAGTAAAGCTGAGGTGAAGTTGAGATACTGAAGTTGAGATACCGTTGAGGTGAAGCTGAATGATGCGTTGATGTTTTCGAGGTTACAGTGCTTTAGATGGCAATGGCATTTTTCCGAAAAAGTCGGTGGCAGCGGTGACTGACTCGTTTTTTAACGCATACGAGAACCAAAAGCCGCAACCGAATCTTCAAAATTAGTCCAAGCTATTTCTTGGTTTGCTAAGGTATACGCAATAGAGATAATGCGAGATTACTCTGCATGACAAAATATTGTGTATAGGTTATTAGTCCGCGAGTGGTTAACTGTATGAACATATCTAGCTACAAATTTGATAAGTTCGAAGGCCGTATTGAGTGCTACGACGGCATGCCGACTAAACGAATTATGATCGTTGATGATGAAGCCTCGATCCTTAAATCGGCTGAGCGCTGCCTTTCTTACGGCAACTACGACATCACTAGCTTTCAATCGCCCCGCGAAGCGCTTAAAAGCGCTCACCATTATGCCTATGATTTAATCATTTCAGACCAACGTATGCCATGCATGAGTGGCACCGAGTTACTGATCGAAATTAGCGCCATTCAGCCGCAGTGCGTCGGTGTCATCTTAAGCGGGTTTAGCGATAGCTCAACGCTGCTAGAGGCCATTAATCAAGCACATATTTATCAATTTGTTTGCAAGCCTTGGGTCAACAGTGATCTCAAGCATATTGTTGAAAAGGCCCTAGACTACGGCGAACAACTCGCCGAAACGCAACGGCTTGCCGATCGCGCCCGTGTAAACAGCGGGGCTATGACAAAACATCGTGCTCAACTTCGCGAGCTAGAGGCAAGATACCCAGGCATTACTCAGGTTGAACGCGATGAAAATGGTGCCATTATTCTAACGCCCAATAGACGGAAGCGCGCAGAATAGCGCAACACCCTATTTGCTAAGCCACGCAAGTCATCGCACATTTTTTGCAGCTCATCGTTTTTGAATCCAAATTTCGATGAATTCTCTCTCGACATACGTCTATAATTAAAGGCATCGCTTGCACGCAAGTGATGCCTTTAATTATTATGTACCCAGCACTAACTGAAATAGACTGTTGAGAAAGCCGATGAGTGACGCAAAGCCAGCATGCCCTAAATGCCACCAAAAGATCTTGCAAAGTCTTTCCACCCGCTGCATGTATTGCGGTACACAGCTGCCAAAAAACTACCACCCTTCCGATGAACAAAAACAGGCTATTTTAGCCCGCCACGAAGAAACCAACCGGGCACATGACTTAGCGATGGAGGAAAAGCAAGCGAAAGAAAATAAGAAAAATAAGCGCAAAAAACAGGCAGCAATAGATCCACCCATTGGAGGCGGGCACTAAGCATAATACCCTTGGTCTTGCGAAAAAAGTCACCTTTAAATAGACCACCTTTAAAGAGACAGGCAACATAAATACTAAGCGCGAGCAATTTACTCGCCCTAGCTTACCCTCTTAAATTGCGGCATTGCGTGAAGGTGACCTGCGTAGCCGGTGACAACCAAGGAGCCTTTCGTCCAAACTGTATTACTCCAAGCTGTATCACTCCAAACGGCACACTCCAAACTTGGCTACACGAAGTTTAACGACGCATTCTAAAAACCCTCTATGCTAAACCGCAACAACACGATTTCGGCCAGCAGACTTCGCAGCATAAAGTGCTTCGTCGGCTCGAATAAAAGCACTATTGAGCGAATCGATTCGGCTAAATGACGTTAAACCAATACTCACGGTGATCGCAATGGGCTCCAAATTCAATTTTCGATTATCTGTACCTTTTGCAATAGGAAATTGATGCTGCTCAATCAATAAGCGAAGCTTTTCCGACAATACCACTGCTTGAGATAAATCATAGCGGGGGACCAACAAAACAAACTCCTCTCCGCCCCAGCGAGCAAAAATATCACTCTTGCGAATATTTTTCGAAAATAATTGTGCCGTTTCAAATAATATTTGGTCCCCTTGGACGTGACCATAGCCGTCGTTAACATGCTTAAAATGGTCGATATCGATTATCATCAAGGAGCCGTTTAATGTACCTTTGCCAAAAAGGCTTTTTAAGGTCTGCATAAAACCGTATCGATTGTACACCTCTGTTAGATTATCAATATGCGATAGCTCTCGGTATTTTTCGGATCTCTCTCTCAAGGATTGCGCATAGTCGGTTAGGTCTTTAACCTGACGCAGATTTTCTTTAGCGAGCTTACGCCACCGATACATGCGCCAAGTTGTTTCGACAAACAAGGTGGTTAACCACGTTAGAATAATCCCCAGGTAAAGCACTTCGGCTTTAATCCAAGTACCAACGAGCTCAACCCGCTCTAGCTCAATGGTGTGGTCTCCCATAACATGAGGAAACGGAAAGTCGACGCCAAAAGAGGTGATGTGATTAAACTGAGGCTTGGCGTTATTTCTATCAACTTTGAATTCATCCCGCCACCAATCAGCAACCTGAAACTCAGTCAGCGCAATATCGGTGGTGTAAGACTTATTAAAATCACCAAAATCATTAGTAGGAATATTCACGTACATAAACTTGTGGGTATCTCGATCCTGCTCTACCCCGTGACGCCCATCATAGTTACGCATATAGATTCGCAGCGTATGCGCTGGCCCTTTGTAGCGCAGGGTAACTTTAAGGCTAGCAAAGCCGTGAGCATCAATAAACGCTCTCGCCGTATCATTCCAATGCACGGATAAGCCGCACACGGGGTGTGCTGGACTGGGCTTTAGTACGCAATGCCAGCGTGTTTCGCCCTCATTTTGCCAAGTCACCGTCGATTCACCACCCCACTCGATATCACTATAAATCGTCATGGCATTGTCGGCGGCTGGGTGAATAACGATATGCTTTGGCGGCAGTAAGTAGTGCGCCACCATCACGGCAATGGTGGCGATAATAGCGATTGCCCGCAGGCGCGATGGCGATATCAAAGCCATGTTAAGACCCCGGTTATTGCTAAGTTATTCAGTACAAAGGCGTCGGTAAAGCCGTCATGCGCTTACTTTATCCGCATGACAAACCGCCTGAGCCAACGGCGTAATATAACCACCCTAAGGTAAAGCAGCCCACTAATACCAGACAAAAAATGTAAAAAGGAGCCATTTACTCCCCTTTTTTGTCGTCAAAATCGACAACTGCCCTAGTTTGCCAGCTGAGATTTAACAACGACAAACAAATAGGATACGACTGTCAGACCATGCACCAGCAGAGGGTTGAGGGTAAAGAGATATAGTGATGGTGGCCAGCGATGGCGCGAATGCGTTTAATGCCGAAATGGAAAACGGGCTTAGGTAGACATGGAGATTTACATGGACACACAGGTGAGCTGTGCAAAATGCGCCTTGAAGGCCGGTTTAGAGCAAACTACGGGTGGTTTCAGAGAAGTGTGCAGAACAATGCTAGCTAACGCGAGCAATTCGCGTAGCTAAAAAGTAAACGCTAAATAAGTGCGATAAATGCTTTGGCCAACTCTTGAGCGTTAGCTTCATTCATACACGCGCCCAACGCCAAGCCCCAGCCCGCGAGAAACACCAACTTGCCCGTACTTTTCAAAATGCCACGATTGAACATAGTCCACCCCTTAAAACAATAACGCTATGCTATATAAAAGTGGTTACAAAAAACTTGCGGCGCATCAAACTCTCGCAAGCCACGGCGAGCAGCCTCTAAAGGTGTGATTAATCACACACCCGCTGTGTGAAGCACTAGGAAATAACAGCGCGCCAGAGTATTTTTGAGGAACTAAATTTTGCTCTATTGTGGTACTAAAAGGCTCACACAGGTGCCTTGATCAAGCTTGGAGCGGATATTGAGTGAGTACCCCGCCTTCTCAGCTAATGTTTTGACAATAAAAAGCCCCAAACCAAACCCTTGTAATGCTTGCGAGCTTGCCTGCGTAAAAGGCCGCTCGAATTGCTCAACCTGCGCAGGCGTCATACCGCAACCGGTATCCCAAACCTGGATCAGAACGCCCCTGCCGACACGCGGCCGGACACTTAACAATACTCCACCGCTCGAGGTGTAACGCGCAGCATTGACCAACAGGTTATCGACTATGCGCTGCAGCAATACCGGCATGCAGTCAAACTCCGTGACTGCAAATCGCACTGTAAACTTTAGCCCTTTTTCCACATACAGCCCTTGCTGGCGTTGTTCGATTTGGCTGAACATCGCCTGCGCAAATACCTGTTGACTAGCGCGCTCATAATCGGCTTTACCATGCTGCGTCATGCTGCGCAGCAAGTCTTCGGTATAGTTTAAGGTATTAACAATATGGGCCTTGGCGCCGGTTTTTTCTTGGTCATCGACCAATGCGAGCGCAAATCGGATCGCCGCTAATGGCTGATTTAAATCGTGTGTTGCCGCCGCAAGGGTCAAGGCTTCGTCTTTTCGGATTGCCAAGACCTTTGCGCGCCCCTTCTCCACCGAGGCCAGCGCTTCAGCGTCGCGCACCCGTTGCTCTAGCTGCTCGTGCAGGTCTTTGCGCAACTGGCTAGCTTGGCGCAACAGCGCGGTAGAAAATAGTGCTAAATCGACCAATTGGCCCACGCTCAGAAAACTAAATAAGTAGTAGCTATAACCAAGATGCACACCTAGGCACTCCAATGCCAGTAAATAACTTAAACTGCAATGTAAAATTGAACCGGCCAAAAACAGGTTAGCGGATGTGAGTCGCTGACGGCGAGCCCAAACAGCAATAATGACAGGAACCGGTAAACCAATTAACGCGAGCGCAGCAAGCAACCAAAAAACATCACTAAAAATATTGATCAGCGCCAACGCAAACGCGCAAAAAGCCAGCCCAACCGCAAACTGGTACAAGCGCCTATTGCGGCGCCTTAAGTCGAATAAATGGGCACTAAATAGGTAATAAAAACCGTAGGTAAAGCCCGCAATCATAGGGGTAAATAACTGATTGAACGGCCCAGACGAAGGCCATAAATAAGTAAAGTTATAGCCGAATATTTGCCCGACCAAAAAGATGAGGCTGGCAATATAACAACAGTAATAAACCAAGGCTCGGCTAGGCGCCAAGTAAGCCTGTACAATAAAAAATACCAAAAATACGAATAGCGCCCCTAAAACAAGGCCCCTAGCCAAGGTAAATAGCGACATTTTTTCTTGCAGTACTTGGGCACTAACGACGCGCAAGGCAAGCGGATAATTTGCAAGGCTTTGGTGTTCAATTAACAGCTGCTTGGTCGATTGCGCCGGCAGCTCAACGGGAATAAATACCAACGGGTATTGAACAGCTCGGTCTGTGTAGGGCTGCTGACCAGACAACAAAAACTGTGGCCGAACTGTTAACTCGTCGACCCAGTAGGTGCGTAAATGCGGGGTAGTCGGCAAGCCAGTCGCAAGGTAATAGCGAACCGCGTGATCGCTGTAATTAGCCACTGTTAGGGCATACCAATGCTTCTTAGCATGAAACGTAAAAACGTCACTACCCACAGGACGAAATTGCCCTGCAAGTAAGGCCGCCTCGGCATCTACAGCTCGCGGGTCTGGCCAGTAATTCACTTTGTCAGCAATGGGCTGACCTTGACTCTCTTCGGCGAGATCGATCACCGCGTCGGGCCAAACAGCCGCGAAACTCGTCGAAGCACAACTGTAAGCTGCGATAAAACACAGACATTGCAAGAGGCGGCGCATTTGCGTCATAGGTAGAGAACCAAGCCATAGAATACGTTATTGTAACCAGTTACCGGTCAACGAGTCGAAACCATGAATGCGAACACCATCAAACGAGCCCTACTCATTGACGATCACGCGCTTTTTCGAAGCTCGCTGGCAATGCTGCTGGAGCATTCACTGGGGATTAATGCCGTCAAAACATTGGGCACCTTGAAAGGCGTTAAAGCTGAACTCGAGCGGTTTATGCCGGACGTTATTCTTCTGGATTACCATATGCCCAACGGCGATGCTCTGGCCGTTGGACAAGCCATTAAGCAAAGGCACCCAAGTATAAAACTGTTGTACCTCACCGGCACCCAGTCTGGCGCTGCCTTAAACCAATTGGTCGACAGTAATGCCGATGGCGTTCTGCACAAGCAAATCACTCCACCCGAACTGGCCGAAGCGCTAGCAAGAGTCACCGCCGGTGAACGGGTCATTTCAGAACATATAACAAGCAAGCTGCCACTCGAAAAGTCTCGCTTCACCGAACGCGAGTTTCAGCTTTTTAGGCTATTAATACAGGGCGAAACCAGTAAAGAAGTCGCCGAGCGACTGCACATTTCACCGCGCACTGCCGAAAAGCACCGCGAGAACCTGTTAAAAAAAACGGGCGCTCAAAATATTGCCCAGCTGATCGAGCTCGGTTATAAGTGGCAAATTTTAGATATTGAAGCCGGTGCCTAACCATCGCGCCAATAGGCGATGAGCACAATCTAAAATTCGCCCATAAAAAAACCCAGCGATAAGCTGGGTTTCTAGGTGGACTCGGCAATCTTAAGCTTCGCTAGGGTTTGCCGCTTCAACTTCGTCAGGCAGAACATCAAGCTTCGACGCGCCTTCTGCGGCCTCGCGCTCGGCCTTTTTCAGGCCATCCTCTCGAGCCTTCTCGGATTCAACATAGCGCAGCAAGTCACTGGCGTACTTACCAAAACGATCGTCTTTGCGGGCCTTTTTCAAGCTCTCAATCGACGAGGCAAATCGCTTAAGCTGCATCTCGGCATTACCTTTATAGAAGTAAGGCTCGCCGGGGTTTTTAAGCCCGCCTTTTTTAATGGCTTGATTGGCCGCATCAATCGACTTTTTATAGTCTTCGTCGTCTAAATAAATCGCAGACAGCTGAGCATACAACTTGCCATCGTTGGACAACTTAGCCGCGTCTTCCATAACAGGAATAGACTCTTTAATTTCTTGCGACTGACGCAGTGCTGCCCCTAAGTACTCAAGGTTTTTTGCGTTGCGCGGTAAAGTGCCTTTCTTAAGATGTGTTTTTAATATCTTGGCAGCCAAATAAGGCGCTTCACCCGATTGGTAAAGTGACGCCAAGTTGCGCACCTGGGACTCCTTATCAATCGCGCCCAATACGTTCAGGGCATCAAGTAGGCTACGTTGCTCTTTTTCTTTACCGATCAACCCATACAGGCCGGCTAACTGGCCAATATTTTTAGGCTTGGGATAATTAACAGCAATTTTTTCGGCAACATTGGTGGCAGTCTTGTAGTCCTCTCTGTCGACATAAAGTGCCATCTGCAAGCGATACCATGTTTCTTTGGGTACCTGCCCTTTTTCTTCGACTTTCTGAACAGCTTTGTTAGCAAAGCTTAAGGCCGATTTTTTATCATCCATCTGATAGTAGATTTGCGCCAGCATGTAGTAGTAGTCGTTAGGTACTACCGTCGGGCAAGTTTTTTCCCAGCGCTTAAAGCTGGCCATCGCACCTTGGTAGTCTTCTAGCGACGCCTTTAACTGCGCCGTCGTAAACAAGCTTTGTTGCTCCAAGGAAAGCGGAATACCCGGCGATAAGCCAGCCACCTTTTCGTAATATGAAATAGCGCCTTTGACGTTATCTAGCGAGTAATTGACAAAGGCTGCACGATTGTATAATTGCGCCTGTTCGTAGGGATTGCAATCGTCGCAGCGGTCTACAATTCTCTGCAGGCGGTTCCAGCCCTCTCGATAGTTTGGCTCGGGCGTAACGCCGGTGGAGGGGTCTTCGTCGGGGCTAATCATCTCGTCGACCGGCGCCAGCTTTTTAAACAGCTTTTGGCTTAGCGCGGGCAAGCGACGAGGTTTTGCTGGCTCAGCACCACAGCCGGGAAAAGACTCCGCAAAGCTGACGGCAGGAGCAACAACCGCACCGCCTGCAAACATTGCCGATGACAAGGCAGTGCACAGTAGCGAGCGACTTAATGTTTTTTTCAAACGCATAGTATTCACCTATTACTAGCCCTACTTTTGCATTTCAAAAATGAAACGGTTCTGGACGCCAGGCACTTTTACAGCTACACCGTCAACAACACGAGGCTTGTATTTAAACTTTTCTGCGGCCTTGATCGATGAACGCTCAAAAATGGACTCAGGACAGTCGGCAATCACGATATTGTCGGTTGTACCAATCTCCGTTACCGTAAACTCAACGGTACAGTAACCCTCGATACCACGGCTTAGCGCGCGCGAAGGGTACTGCGCGGCGATTTTAGTGATTGGAATCATTTCACCGTCGCCACCAAACCCGCCAGGGCCAGCCACTTTCGGCTTATCAATTTTAGGGCCGTTAATGCTGATGCCTTCGTTAGAGGTCTCGGGCACCTCGAACTCCATGTCTGGCATTTCTGGTGGCGGCTCGTCGATTTCGTCAGGGCGCTCGGGCTTGCTGGTATCGTATTCTGTCGTAATTTCGCGCTCAGGCATAACAATGTCTGGCACTTTATATTTGCGACCTTGCTCTGGCGCGTTGATATTTGTTTGAATCAAAACGTGCATCAAAAGGACAAGCGCAGCAGTAACAACGGCTGCTAGTGCACCTGAAAATATGAATCTCACCATACTCATGAGCTAGTCCTTATTGCTTTGTTGTTGCGATAGAGATGTCAGCCACACCCACTTCCCGTGCTTTTTGAGCCACGATATTTAAGGTTTTAATGCTGGCCTTACCATCTGCTTGAATCACAACAGGGCTTTTGGGGTTCTCTGCAATGAGCAGCTCGATTTGATCTTTTACTAGAGCCTCGTCGATTTCGTTTTTATCGATCCAAATCTCGTCGTCGTTGCTAATCGCAATAAGAATTTTTGAGTTCTTATAATCAGACGTTGTGGCGTCTGGACGCTCAACTTCAACACCTGGCTCTTTAATAAAGGTCGCCGTCACGATAAAGAAGATCAACATGATAAAAACCACGTCAAGCATCGGCGTTAAATCAATTGCGCCTGCTTCTTCATCGGTAGCGGAATTCTGTCTGCTCATGGCTACTCTCTTTTATGTCGGCCTACTAAACCGGCCGAGTTGCCTCGGCCGTTGTCAGGGCTCAGATCAGTACATTGGGGATCAATGATCCATTGTCATGTGATCTTCAAGCAGCTGGCTTTCGCGGTTGGCGATTTGGTTGACGATTGTGCTACCAAATACACCAGAAATCGCCGCCACCATGCCAGCCATAGTGGGGATTGTCGCTTGCTTTACACCGCCGGCCATGGACTTAGCATCCGCACCGCCAGACGTTGCAAGAACGTTAAATACTTCGATCATACCCACAACCGTACCTAACAAACCAAACAAGGGACACAACGCAACCAAGGTGCCAATAACATCGAGGTTGAGTCGAATTTGCTCAGTTACACGCGAAATCATCGCGGTACGGATCTGGTGCGCGTTCCAAGATCGTCTCTCGTCACGCGCATCCCAGCGCTTTACGGTGGCGTTTACAGTGTTACGCAGCGAAGCTTTGTAAAACCATAAACGTTCAAAGATTAACGTCCACATGATGCAAGTAACGACCGCAATCACCATCAAAATGGGGCCGCCCGAATCGACGAAGGCCTCGACGGTGGATAATGCTGCTATTACGTCATTCATTGTGGCGCCCTCTTAATTATCGCTCGGATTTCTCTGCGATAAGACCAGCGCTCTGTTCTTCGAGGGTATGAATAATGCGCTTAGCTTTACCACTCAAGATGGTGTGGAAGAATACCGTTGGGATTGCAACCACAAGACCCAGAACTGTTGTCACCAAGGCACCAGAGATACCACCCGCCATAAGCTTAGGATCGCCAGCACCAAAATCGGTGATTGCCTGGAATGTTTGAATCATGCCCACAACAGTACCCAATAGACCCATCAAAGGAGCAACCATGGAAATAATCTTAACCATGTTAAGGCCGCTTTCGATGCTTGGGCGCTCTTTCAGTACCGCTTCTTCGAGTTTAAGTTCAAGCGATTCAGTATCTGCGCCGGGGTTGTCTTCGGCAATTTTCAATACGCGACCCAGTGGGTTGCTCGTGCTCGCTTTTTTAGCTTTCAATTGGCTGCCAACTTTGGCGCCGATGACCGTCAACGAGATCAGCTTCCAAATGCATAACAACAAACCAATACCACCCAAGCCAAACAGAATAATGCGACCTACTAAACCGCCTTGATCGATACGCTGCTTAAGATCGGGACGGTCGATCATGATCTGCATGATTTGACCACCCAATGGTAGGGTTGGATCAACCGACGCTGGCACTAAGCCACTTGTTGCGTTTTGCACAGCAGTAGGGTCGGCTAGCTCGCTGGGCTGGCGTGGCGGAACAGTGATCGCGCCATCGTCGAAGAACAGGTACTCACCGTTCGACAACACACCGTAATTACCGAGCCGAACAACGTCGCGCTGGCCAGCCGTGCCGCCCGCGTCCGCTACGGTAGTTGTAAATTTAACAACCTTCCCAGCCTCAACGGTTTCGAACATGATTTCGGTGAAAAGTTTCTCGATTTCAGCCACCGTTGGAAGCTTGGTTTCGCTGTTCATTTTCTCGATTAAATCGAGTGCGAATTTCTGGCGACCGGGGTACTGAACGCTAACCAAGGAATTGGCCAAACCGGCACGGTAATCGTCTGCCGCAGAGCTTAAGTGACCGAACAGCTCTTTTAACGCACCCAAGCTCTCGTCGAGTTGCGCGCGCTTGGCTTTGATTTCAAGGTCTTGTTCAGCGTATTTAGCTTCTAGCTCTGCAGAGCGCTTTTCTTCTGCTTCACGCGTTGCTTTGGCTTGCGCCAACAAGTTAGCGCGGTTGTTCTTCTGCGAAAGGAACTCAGACTCACGCTGCTTGTGCTCGCGAGTTTCGGCGACCTTGCTGTTTTTCATCATTTGCAGAAGCTGATCAAGCGAGGTGGCTTTTTCTTCCTGGGCAAAAGATACGGTGCTCATTGCACAAAAGGCACCGCCGGCAACTACGGCCATTATGTGTTTGTAAAGCGATTTCATTGGGCAGTCTCCGGTGCGTGAACAGGCAAGGCAAGGATACCGTTAGATGCTTTCTTCTGAGCCATGCGAATACCGTTGTAAACGGTAGCCGAGTAAGGGTCAGCAGGTAGCACAACCCAACTGTTTTGCTCGCGATCCCAAGCACCCGTAATTGAACGGTCCGCAGTTTGGAACATCAAGGAAAGACGGCCGACCGCTAAGATCTGAACGTCCAACTCTTGGCCTTCAACCGTTATAGAGTCTGGGTAAGTATCGACTTTGCGCGCGTATTCCGCTTCGATGTTGTATAGCTCAACAACCTGACGGAATTTTTCCGCTACGGTAATCTTAGCGCTATCTAAATTATCGCGCTGCTTAGCAATGCGGTCTAAGCGCAATTCTTTTTTGTAGGGCGCGTCTAACTCAACAAACTGCTCCATCGCATCAAGCATGCGAATAATCAGAGGCGGCACTTCGCGCTGAATTACAGTAACGTTAGAAATGGCGTCGTCTAACTCGGCTAAGGCAGCACGCTGCGCTTCGAGTTGTTTTTCCATTTGCTTGTTATAAACACGCAAACCATCGATCTGTTTGTTCTCTTGTTTGAACTGAACAATCAAGTCATTGGTTTGATCTTGCAATTTGTTAATTCGGACTTGTGATGCACGAGCGGCATCCACTTTAGATTGTCCTACTGACAAAATGCTATTTAACGTTTGATCTGCCTGTGCGGCGCCAGCCAGAAGCGCTCCGGCTGAAATCACTGTGGACAGGGCCACAGCTTTCATTCGCTGCTTTTTCATATTCCCCCCAATCGGGCGCATGCATGATTTGAAATGTTGCAACAGAGTTCGCCTGCCGATACCAATAAAAAAAGTGCAGGCAAAATTCCACTGAGCTGAAAATCGTGAAGTCGACTTGGCAACAACTAAGCGTCGGGCATTTTAAAAGGAGGTAAGAGCTTTATTCAACGGGTTTATGGCTTGTCTCCAAAGGCAATGAAATACATTAACTTTTAGTAACACAACGCCCGCCAAAGGTAACACTTTGGTAACACACTAAAGAAGAGCCACTCACCTGTCGGTAACAGTGCACGCACTAATTGTTTATTTTTTAACCCAGTACTCGAAGGCGTAATCGTAGGGATTGCTGCTGTCAGACTTATAGTGCGTTTGACTTACCCGCTCCCAAAGCGTCTCATCGAACTCAGGGAAAAATGCATCACCGTCGATTTCGGCATCCACCCGGGTCAAGTAAATGCGTGATGCCATGGGTAACATTGCCTGGTAAATTTGCGCGCCACCAATACATACGACCTCGTCGGCAGACATTTTTGTAGCGGCAAGGTTTGCTTGTCGGCACGCTTGTGTTAAATCGCTCACAACCTCCACGCCCTCGGCTCGCCAGTCTGCATTTCGCGTGACGACGATATTTTCTCGATGAGGCAACGGGCGACCGATGGAGTCAAAGGTTTTACGCCCCATAATAATCGGCTTGTGGCTGGTGGTATTTTTAAAGTGCTTTAAGTCCTCGGGCAAATGCCAAGGCAGTGTATTATCAATACCAATACAACGGTTGTTCGACATAGCCACCATAAGCGCGATAGGAACATCAGTCATTATTACTCGCCCTTAAATCGCCACTGGCGCAGAGATGTGTGGGTGAAACTGGTAGTTTTGCAGCTCAAAATCATCGTATTTAAAGCCGAAAATATCCTTCACCTCTGGGTTTATGGTCATTGTGGGCAGTGCATAAGGCGAGCGACTAAGCTGTAAATCGACCTGCTCGAGATGGTTGAGGTACAGGTGTGCATCGCCAAAGGTGTGAACAAAATCGCCCAAACCGAGCTTTGTGACCTGTGCCACCATCATGGTCAGCAGCGCATAAGACGCGATATTAAACGGTACGCCGAGGAAGATATCAGCGCTGCGCTGGTATAGCTGGCATGACAACTTGCCATCGAGCACATAAAACTGAAACAGCGTATGGCAGGGCGGCAACGCCATCTTTCCTTGCGCCGCATTGTCACTAGGGCGGCGGCCCTCATCCGGCAAAAAGGTCGGATTCCATGCCGATACGATGAGTCGACGAGAGTCAGGCTTAGATTTTATTTGCTGCACGACCTCTGCGATTTGATCGATGGTGCCGCCATCGACATCGGGCCAGCTGCGCCATTGCGCACCGTATACAGGGCCTAAGTCACCGTTATCGTCCGCCCACTCATCCCAGATGCGAACGCCGTTGTCTTTAAGGTAGGCAATATTGGTATCCCCTTGCAAAAACCACAGCAGTTCGTGAATGATGGATTTCAGGTGACATTTTTTGGTGGTCACCAGCGGAAAGCCTTTCGCCAAATCGAAGCGCATTTGATAGCCAAACACGCTCTTTGTGCCGGTGCCGGTGCGATCAGACTTTTCAACCCCATTGTCGCGCACATGGCGCATCAACTCTAAATACTGCTGCATAGATTACCCCTTAGTCGTTTTCGCTCTGGCCTCTGGCACTGCGGCATCACCGGTTTTACCGGGGCCGTACTGTTTGCGCTTCATAGCCCAGATAAAGACACCACCGCCAATCAACACCATGGGCACACACAATAGTTGTCCGCGTGTCATCCAGCCGAATAGTAAAAAGGTGATGTGGGCATCGGGCTCGCGCACAAATTCAACACCAAAGCGCACACAACCATACAGCAGGACAAACAAGGCACTGACGGCCGCGCGCGGGCGAGGCTTAGCGGAAAACCAAAACAAAATAACAAACAGCACAATGCCTTCGAGAAACATCTGATACAGCTGTGATGGATGGCGAGCCAGTTGCTCTGGGTCGCTGGGGAACACCATGGCCCAGGGCACATCGGTCGCCCGGCCATACAGCTCGCCGCCGATAAAATTGCCGAGCCGCCCCAGGCCCAAACCAATGGGCACAAAAGGTGCGAAAAAATCGATTACATCAAAAAAGTTTTGATTCATTTTACGGCAGTACAGCAAGGTCGCCGTAATCACACCGAGCAAACCGCCGTGGAACGACATCCCCCCGTCCCAAACGCGCAAGATCATACCTGGGTCCGCCATAAACTCGGACATTTGGTAAAAGATGACATAACCGACGCGTGCGCCCAACACGACACCCATGGCAACATAAAATAACAGGTCGTCCATTTGCTTGGCATAGACCACGTAATGAGGCTTGCGAGAGCGGTACATGCCAAGCGCCCAGCAGCCTGCAAAACCAAATAAATACATCAACCCATACCAATGGACTTCCAAGGGGCCATAGGTTTTACCAAAGAGCGTCAGCGACTCAAAAACAGTAAAAGCCACCGGGTCAAATTCTGGATAAGTCAGCATATTGCGTCCTTTAATAAGGGTCATGTTGAATGTTTTGGTTTTACAACGCATGCACAACGTGGCTCACAGAGTGGGCGCTGCGGGAAGGCATCATAGAGGATAAGGCGGCGTTTAAAAAGTTTGCGTGGCAACGCGAGGTTCGGTGTTAGCTTTCTATGTGAATGGCCGGCTTTAACATGCGACTGAGCCCAACCTCTTTAAAGGCCGCCTCCATCGCGGAATTGACCGATTCAGTATCGGGCAGCGCTAGCACTCGCGTCATCAGCTCTTTGGCATCTTCTAAGCTCACGCTGCGAATCACCGATTTCACTTTAAGCAGGTTGGTTGCGCTCATTGACAACACGTCGTAGCCCATCGCCATCAGCAATAACGCCGCCGTCGGATCACCCGCCAGCTCGCCGCAAATACTAACGGGCTTGCCTTCGCTGTGTGACGCGTCAACAACGTCTTTCAGTGCTCTGAGCACAGCCGGATGAAGTGAACGGTATAGATCGGCTACGCGGGTATTGTTGCGATCGACCGCTAATATGTACTGGGTTAAATCGTTACTCCCAACGGATAAAAAATCGCTGCGCGCGGCAAGCTCCTTCGCCTGGTAAACCGCTGAGGGCACTTCAATCATAACGCCAATGGGCGGCAGCGCGATTTGCAGGCCTTCTTCAACGAGCTCGTCATAGGCTCGCACAATAAGCATTTGGGCGATTTCCAGCTCTGGAATGGCGGAAATCATCGGCAACAATATGCGCAGGTTGTCTAAGCCCTCGCTGGCTTTGAGCATTGCCCGTACTTGAACAAGGAATATTTCTGGGTGGTCGAGGGTGACGCGAATGCCGCGCCACCCCAAAAACGGGTTTTCCTCTTCGATGGGGAAGTACGACAGCGACTTATCGCCGCCAATATCCAGCGTGCGCATCGTAACGGGGTGCGGGTAAAAAGCTTCCAACTGCTCTCGGTATACCTGGCGCTGCTCTTCCTCCGAAGGGAAGCGGTCGCGTAGCATAAACGGCACTTCGGTGCGGTATAAACCAACCCCCTGCGCACCGCGCTCTAGGGAAATCACGGCATCGGCAACCAAGCCTGTATTGACCCACAGCTCCAATGAGTGACCATCGGTCGTCTCGCAAGGCTCATCTTTGAGGCTTTCGAGCATGCGCACCACTTGCAGGTCTTCATCGACGATATCCTGATAATGGTGCATTAGGCTGCGCGACGGGTCGCTATAAACGCTGCCGTGATAACCATCGACAATCATGTCCCGACCATCGAGCTTAGTAAAAGGCAGGTCAACTGCGCCCATTACCGTAGGAATACCAATCGAGCGCGCCAAAATCGCAACGTGAGAGTTGCTGGAGCCACGCACCGAAACAACCCCAGCCAAGCGCCCCTCCGGCACCTCAGCCAACATTGAAGCGGTCAGCTCTTCACCAATTAAAATGGTGTTTTCGGGGAAAACGCGTTCTTCTTTATTACTTTGCTGGAGCTCGGCGAGCACTCGGCAGCCCAAATCCTGCACGTCGCTTGCGCGCTCGCGCAGGTAAGGGTCGCTCATGCTTTGAAAGTTCGTGATGTGCTCTAAAATCACTTCACTCCACGCGTATTGCGCACTCACCCCTTCACGGATTCGCTCCATCACTTCGCCGCCCATCGAGGCGTCGTCGAGCATGCCTACGTAGGCATCAAAGAGCTGCCTTTCCTCTTTGTTAACGCGGTTGCCGAGCTCATCACCCAGTTTGCGCACACTCTCTCGCACCGCCGTTAACGACGCTAAAAAGAACGTCACTTCCGTTTCAGGGTCATCACATTTGCGAAAGGGCACAGCCCGCAAGTCGGCGGGCGGCGAGGTAACCACAGCGCGACCAATCGCCACCCCGGGTGCACCGGCAACGCCGGAGAATTTTGCCTCCGAAGGCGTGCGATCCGAGTTAATATCCACCAATGCACCGGTGGCCTCTGCGTGGGCGATCACGCCGGACAGCTGCGCAGACATGGTCACCAAGAAAGCTTCTTCGCCTTCGTCGAAGGTGCGGCCTTTCACCTGTTGGACAACCAGCACACCCATGACTTTTCGGTGGTGGATAATTGGCACGCCTAAGAAGGCACTGTAGCGCTCTTCGCCCGTTTCGGGAAAGTATTCAAACTTGGGATGCGTTTCTGCCTGATCGAGGTTAACCGGCTCTTCACGCGACGCCACCAAACCGACCAAGCCGTGCCCGCGCGTCAAAATGACGTGACCGACGGCCTCAGGGTTGAGCCCCTCCGTTGCCATCAGCACGTATTCATCCTGCCGATTGCGCAGGTACACCGAGCAAACCTCGGTGTTCATGGTTTTTTTAACGCGCTCAACAATGATGCGCAAAACCGCGGGTAGGTCTCTCGCCGAATTAACTTCTTGAACAATACTCCGCAGCGACGTCAGCATCAACCGTGCCTCTCGCGCCAGGCGGATTCTTCGTAATTGGCATGTGCAGGCGCAAGCTCGCGCATGGCGCGGCGGTAGACATCGCGCTTAAAATTCACCACGCGGTTGAGCGGATACCAATAACTCACCCACTCCCAAGTATCAAACTCGGGGTGGCCGTCGCCACTAAGGTCAATGCCGCTGTCGGCGCCCTTGTACTCCAACAAAAACCACTTTTGTTTTTGGCCAATACACACTGGCTGTTGCTGGCGAACAAAGCGCTTGGGCAAGCGATAACGCAGCCAACCGCGCGTTACATCCACAACGGACACTTGGTCCGCCGTCAAACCCACTTCTTCTTTGAGTTCTCGGTACAATGCCTGCTCGGGGGATTCGTCAGACTTAATGCCACCTTGCGGAAACTGCCAGGCATTCTGGCCGCCAAGGCGCCGCGCCCAAAGCAGTTGGCCTTGAGGATTCATTAGCATTATGCCCACATTTGGGCGAAAGCCTTCGGCGTCAATCACGCGAGCCCCTTACGGTATTGTTATAATCAGCGAGCTATTGTTTCACAATTTAGTCAAACTCAGCAATTTGCTATTCAGCCTATATTCA
Organism: Marinagarivorans sp.; assembly: GCA_036554385.1. GTDB lineage: Bacteria > Pseudomonadota > Gammaproteobacteria > Pseudomonadales > Cellvibrionaceae > Marinagarivorans. The sequence continues at coordinate 18,752 of DATBNJ010000119.1, forward strand.
GCTTTATTGCATAATCTCGCAACAATGTATTTATTATTTTTGAACGATTTAACACAGACTATACTAAGGAGCCCTCTTGACCCTTGCCCTGTTCGATCTCGATAACACCCTTTTACATGGCGATAGCGACCACGCGTTCGGGGAGTTCCTGTGCCAGCAAGGAGTGGTCGACCCTGAACACTTTAAAAGCGCCAACGACCAGTTTTACCTCGACTACCAGCAAGGCACGCTGGATATTACAGCTTACATCAAGTTCGCCCTTAGCCCACTGACAAAAATTTCGGCCGCTAAGCGTTTTGCGCTACAAGCGCAATTTATGACCGACGTCGTTGAGCCGATGATTCTGCCCAAAGGTGTAGAACTGATAAATCAGCACCGCCGAGACGGCCACACCATCGTGATTATCACGGCAACTAACCGCTTTGTAACAGGCCCCATTGCACGCAGGCTGGGCGTAAGCCACCTGATTGCAACCGAGCCCGAGGTTATCGAAGGCCGCTACACGGGAGGATACGTGGGTACGCCTTGTTTTCAGGAGGGTAAAATTGCGTGCCTGAACAGCTGGCTCGAAGAGCATAAAGAACCCCTCGCGGGCAGCTTTTTTTACAGTGATTCGGCCAACGATTTGCCCTTGCTTAGGCGCGTTACACACCCCGTTGCCGTTGACCCTTGTCCACGCCTAGCCGAGTACGCCGAAAAACACGCCATGCCCATAATTAGCTTGCGCTAAACTCGGCATTTCGGCCACGGCTTAAAGGATCGAGCAATGACACCTCTCCACCGCATCGCCCGCCTTGGGCTCGCCACGCTATGCATTGCAACGCTCAGCCAGTGCAGCAAACAAACCCAAGAGGCGAGTGACAGTTCTCAGGCACCGGCCCACAAAAGCAAAAGCCCGCTCAGCATACCACCACCGCCCTTGGCCAAACCCAATAGCCTTATCGTAGCCCTATGGCAGAGCCAGCAATTGCACCTCGATAAAGCCATACACGCGGCCGATGCCCTGCGGGCCGACATTGAAAACCTATTGGCGACGCCCACGGCAGTTTCCCTAAGTACTAGTCAGCAGCAATGGCTGGACGCTGCCAACGCAATCGAAGCGCTAGCGCTTATTGGCCCGCTGGCAAAAACCGCGCGGGGTTCCGCCTGGCAAAGTGTTAATCACGCGTTTGGGCATATCGCGCGTTGGCCCGCGCAGCTAGGTTATTTAGATGACAATGGCGTCCACGGCAAAACCGGTCTAATTTACGACCTCGACACGCCCATTAACGCCAGCACGCTGCGCCAGCAACACGGCTTAACCCACTCACAAGATGCGACCCTCGGGCTCTATCCACTTGGCTTACTATTATGGGGGGCAAATGGCAGCCGGACCGCAGACGATTTTGAACTGGCGACAGCGCTAAACGATAGCCACCGAGTAATGGGTTATAGCCACCCCGATGAACTCGCCAGCAACCGCCGACGCCAGCTAATACAGCTGCAGGCCGAGTTACTGGTGGCCGACTTAACCGAGCTTAGATCAACGTGGGCGCGCCGCGACCGCAATTCGGCACTGAACGCCCTCAGCCAGCCGGCGCTCGATGAGCAGCGCACAATCTGTATTAACGCGGGGCTGACGCTAACCACCCAACAACTGCTCGAACTAAAAAGCAGCCCCGAACAACGCGCAGAGCACACCCCCGCTTACGGCCTGTTGGTAACTCTGCGCCGCAATCAACGCTGGCACAGCCAACTCAACGCGCTACAGCAATGGCTAACACTGCTCGAGCTTGGCGAGGTGGTGCCCGCTATTGACGAACTGCAAGAGGCCCTGGCCGCGATCAACAGCAAACTCGGCGGCGAGCAGACCGAGGCCAAGCCAGCTGATGGCGACGCTGCTGCCGCCAATACGCCCCTCGAAGGCGCCCCCGAGAGCCACTCAAACGTGCGGCACGAACTACCACTCAACGACACCGACGAGCAACTGATCGAGGCCAAATTATCCTCACTTGCGCTTCTGCTTAAACAGTCTTTGGCCACTAGCAGCAAACAACCGTAACGGCGGCCTAGCACTGCGCCACCAATAAGCTAAGCTTTAAAAACACGCCTTGCGTTTTTGACGAGCGCAAGCCCCCTTGAGCTGACACAGTGTTGGTAATGTAAATGAGCCAAGAACTCACCCCCGAGCAAATCAAACATATTTTGCAAGGCATTGCCATTCCACCACAGCCACAAGTGATGGTAGATCTACAAATGGAGCAGTGCTCGCCGACCTGCACCGCTGAGTCGATTGCCGCCCTTATCAGTCAGGATGTGGGGTTATCTGGTGCCATTCTTAAAACGGTAAACTCGCCCTACTTTAAGCTGACCAATAAAATCACCTCGATCACCCAAGCGGTTGGCTTGCTCGGCATTAACAGCGTCGTCAACTTAGTGAATGCGCAATCAATCAAAGGCGCCCTATCGGATGAAGAGATTATCGCGCTGGGGTCATTTTGGGATACCGCCATGGAGGTCGCGATGACTGCAGCGGTAGTCGCCAAACAGGTGGGTTACAACAGCCCCGATGAAGCTTACACCTTGGGCCTTTTTCACAACTGCGGCATTCCACTGTTGAGCAATAAATTCAGCAACTATGCCACCGTGATTCAGGAGGCGTACCACCGCAAAGACACCTGCATTACCGATACCGAAAACGAACTTATCTACACCAACCATGCCGTGGTGGGTTATTACGTTGCCAAGAGTTGGAATTTGCCCCCGTACATCTGCGAAGCTATCCACGAGCACCACCACGTTACGCAGCAGTTCTTAGATAACCCCAGAAGCGGCCAACTGAAAACGCTATTAGCCATTTTAAAAATGTCAGAACACATTAGCGGGCTGCACAAAACCTTGGGCGGATGCGACCTTGATTACGAGTGGCAGCACGTCAAAGAGGCCATTCTTATTTATATCGGGCTATCCGATTATGACTACGAGGGCCTGATCGAGCACATTAAGGAACTAGGCCTTGGCGTACCCAGCTAGTGTTAGTCCTGCAACGCGAACCATGGCGTTTCGCGAAGCTGTTATAAAGAGGTTGCTATAAAGAAGTTGCTATGAAAAAGCGCTATAAAAGACCAAACGGCCGGCGCTAAGCAACCCTATCGCGATGCAAAAGCCGCAAATACAAGCGGGCTCGGCGATGGCTTTGGTAGATTTCCTTAAAGAGCGATTGCTGCTCACTTGGTCCGTCGAGTGTTAGCAGCGCTTTTAGCCTAGCTTTAATGTCGTTTTCCTTATGTAAGCACTGCTCAACAACGAGACTTATAGCGTTGCCGGCAAGGCTTGCAAACAGGTGTTGCAGCGCTAAAAGAAAGGACTCTGTATCCTCATCGGCCGCAGGTGGCAAACTGCCTTGCTGGCGAATCACCTCGGCAAGCGCCGACAGCAACTTAAGGCGCTCGTGGGATAATTTTTTAAAGTAGGTCGCAACGGGGGACTCGTCAAGAAACTCAGCACTATCGGCATATTGATCGACCGTTTCTTCCAGTGCGACAAAAGCATCGTGCATAATCACTTCAGCATCGCTACGAATTATGTTCATCACCACCTCCTACGCGGGAACATTTACCCTTCACGGATACCCTTCACTGGGCCGGCACGACAACCGAAAGCGCCTTGGGTATCACTTTAAATGTAGCAGGTGTGTGTGATACGAACTCGCCATCGGCATGAATCTCTTTGCTCCCTTGGGTGAGCACCTCTATTCTTTTACCGCGTCGAATAAATGTGCGCGGGTTAGACTTGTGCTGACCGTATCGCAGCAAAGGCGCATGGACCAGTAAATCCCACACGGTTTGAGGCTTTAAACTGTAGATGCTAAGCAAACCGTTATCGATAAGGCAATCTTCGTCAATCACGTTACCACCGCCATAATAACGGCCATTGCCAACGCCAAGGTGCATAGACCTCAACTTGTACTCTTTGCCATCAACCTTCACTTTTACGCGAAAGCGCTTCGCCCTAACCAGGGCAGAAAATAGTGCCTTTAAATAACTAAACACCCCCCAGTATTTTTTTACTTCGGGTGTCAGCTCATAGGTGATATCGACCCCCAAGCCAATATTCGCGACGTTAAAAAAGTAGTGGCCATTGACCCAGCCCAAATCAATCTGTTTTAACTTGCCGTGCAGTATCGCATTGAATGCGCTATCGATACTCGCGGGAAGATCCAACGAGCGCGCCAAATCATTCGCGGTTCCCAATGGCAAAATCGCAAAAGGTGACTTCGTCTCGTAAAGGCATTTGGCCACCGAGCTAATCGTGCCATCACCACCGGCCAGCACAACTAAATCAACTTTTTTGTAATACACAAAAATGGCCTCGCAGCTTTTTTCAATACTCTGAGATTCCACTTCGATCACATTAATACCGGCCTGCTGCAGACGGTCGACACCTCGCTCGATTTCGTCAGATGCACCATTGCGGCTCGACGGGTTCACAATGAGCAGAATGTTATCAAATTGAGCACTCATACAAAGTAGACCATCGGGGTTTGATTTGTTGGCAAGCATTTGCCACGGCGTAAAGAGTACAATAAGCCGATAAACAGTTTCCGCATTCGCACTATGCCACTGAAAAGCTCGGCACACATGCCTTCGGGCAAACGGCTTGTTTTAATAATCACTTATGCCACCTTTTGCATTGCGCTCCGCTGACCGCGAAACGATAAGGGCCGTGCGACTGTCGCCGTATTGACGGACAATCAATAGTGATGCCTGCACCCACAATACGCCTAGTATCCAGCCAGCGACTATGTCGGTTGGCCAGTGCACTCCCAAATAAACTCGACTCACACCAATAAGCACAATTAATACCGCCAAAAAGAATACCGCATTAATCCGCCGCCTGCGCAGCACAAGCGATTCGCGCGCCAACAAACCCATCGCATAGTAAATCGCCGCAGACATCATGGCGTGGGAGCTCGGAAAGCTCAGTGAATACACTTGCGTGCCGTGCGAGACCAAGTCTGGCCGCGGCCTGCCGATAAGATGCTTTAAACCAAAACTGAGCAACAACGCGCCTATGACCACTAATGCGATAAACATCACCGCGCGATAATCGCCACCCATCCATAAATAGGTCGCTAAAAAAATTGTTACTAAAGTCAAAATTGGAATGCCACCTAAGGCGGTAATATCGCGGGCGCTTTCCTCCAGCCAACCAGGCCCAATGGGATTAGCGGGGTCGCTTAAGTCGCGCATCGCCAGAATCAGCATTTTATCCAGCTTGAGGCTATCGCCAGACACCACCCACTCAGTAAGCAGAATCGCCGCCAAAAGCAGGGCTAGGGCAAGCGCAATTTTGATGATGCGATAAGTGTCGTGCTTCGGAATCTTAATCATTGAGCTAAATGACCTTGCGCTTACAGCATTAAAATGCCTATTGTGCATTTCTTATGCCACGCAAAATACGCAGCGCTGCCGCCCTGTGCCCAGTAAGGTTAAGCCCTGCATTGTAAAACTTACAAGCTCGCACGCCTCACTTGCGATAACTACAAAACCCACCGCAGCGGCCTTTACTGAATCACGCGTCGAGCGCACGACGAAAAAAAAGGAGCCTATTGCTCCTTTTTAAACTCGGTTTGATACAGAAAATTACTCGCCAATGGCCTCTTGATAAGCCTCGGCATCCAAAGCATTGTCGAGCTCTTCTAAGGCACTAGGCTTTACTTTGAAAAACCAGCCGTCATCGTAAGGCGAGCTATTAACGGTTTCTGGCGCATCCTCTAACGCTTCGTTGATTGCGATAACCTCGCCACTAACGGGCGAGTAGATATCGCTGGCGGCCTTCACGGACTCAACAACGCCCGCTTCCGATCCCGCCGTAACTTCGCTGCCAAGCTCGGGGACTTCAACAAACACGACATCCCCCAACGCCGCTTGCGCGTGATCAGTAATGCCGATAGTGACCGTACCATCAGCCTCAATACGAGCCCACTCGTGGCTCTCTAAGTATTTCAATTCCGCGCGAACTTCGCTCATGGGGTAATCCTCACAATGGGTCAATATTAATGGGCGACATTGTATGTGTAAGTGCCCGCTTAAACCAGTAGGCCAAACCCGCCAGATCTACACTAGCGCTTCGCCGTTGCGCACAAAATTGGGCTTAACGACGTCCACTGACGTGTTTTTGCCTCGGATGATAACTTCTGCCGAAGTCACCTCACCCACAGGCACGCGCGCTATGGCAATCGAGACCCCCAAGCTGGGTGAAAAGGTCCCACTGGTAATCACGCCGCGCACCTCACTGTGTGGAACCACCACTTCGTAGCCTTCTCGCAAGACGCCGCGACTGCGCATAACCAAGCCCACCAAACGAAATTGCACACCATTGGCCTTCTCCTGCGCGATCGCGCTTCGGCCAATAAAATCGCGGCTTGCGGGCTCCCAGGCGATGGTCCAGCCCATATTGGCAACCAGAGGCGAGGTATTGTCATCCATCTCGTGCCCGTATAAATTCATGCCAGCCTCTAAGCGCAGCGTGTCGCGTGCGCCCAAGCCGCAGGGCTGAACGCCTGCATCGGCAAGCTGCTGCCAAAACGCGCAAACATCGGTGGCTGGCACCATAATTTCGAAGCCATCTTCGCCGGTATAACCCGTTCGCGCGGCAAACCAGTCACTGCGCTCACCGCTTAACCCTATGCCGTAAAAAACTCCGAGCGACGCTAAGGCCGCCGCGTCGGCAGAGAGTACTTCAGAAACTTTTTGTCGCGCTTGCGGGCCTTGAATCGCTACCATCGCAAGCTCAGGCCGCTCGGTGATTTGCACGTCGAATTTTTGCGCCTGTTGATTCATCCAAGCGAGGTCTTTTTCTCGGGTTGCACAATTCACCACCAAACGGTACCCCAATGGCATGAGGTAGACGATTAAATCATCTATCACTCCGCCCTGTTCGTTAAGCATACCGGTGTAAAGCGCTTTGCCCTGCTCCGTCAGCTTGGCGACATCATTGGCCAACAGGTAGCGCAAAAACGCCTGCGCCTGCTCACCGTGCACGTCGACAATCGTCATGTGTGAGACATCAAACATGCCCGCCGTGGTGCGCACCGCTTTATGCTCTTCAATTTGAGAACCGTAGTTGACCGGCATCCACCAGCCCCCAAAGTCAACCATCTTGCCGCCCATGGTTTGGTGCAGCTGCGCTAGCGGGGTTTTATTTAGCATGTAAAATTCCATTGATGTTAAGGAAAAGCGCTATTGTAGCGGCATGGGTCGAACGGGTCAGCAGCTTTCACGGACCAAACCCCCAAACGAGCATTAATTATGCTCGCCGAAAAAGCGACGCTGGCCTCACTTTGCCAATCACAGGGGGGATTTTAACTGCCGATTTAGGGTAGGCTCGAGCGATTCGTCAACTAACTAGCGTACGTTTTGAGTCGTGATATCTATGCCTAGCCTGCCCTTACAGTTTTCGCCATCGGTGGCGACCGCCCTTTTTTGCTTGATCACACTGGCCTTGCAGGGCTGCAGTGGCGAGCCCCAAACGAGCAGCTCGCCATTATCGAGCACGGCCACCGTCAGCTCATCTATCGCAAGCGCTTCTATGGCCAACTCATCCAGCGCGCCCTCCGTCACCATTGATGCCGGTGCGGACCAAACCGTGCGCAACAGCAGCATTGTGACCTTAGACGCTCAAGTGTCTAACGGTGCGCAGCCAGCTTGGCAACAACTCGAAGGCCCAGCGGTCGAGTGGCTTCAGGAGCCCGGCAACGACGCTACAGCTTTTATCGCACCCGATGTGCGCGAAGACACACCGCTAGTATTTGAAGCGGCCATCGCAGGCGATAGCGACACCGTGACGATCAACGTACAGCCGTGTAATAGCGCGCCGAATATGCTCTTCGACGACTGCACCGCGCCGGGCTTTGGCGCGTGGATTTCCTATGAATCTGGCCCCGAAACCGGCCCGTTTTTTCATCGCAATGGCCGTGGCGATTACCACGTCCAGTGGCAGCAAGTTGATAGCGGCGACGCCGAGCGCGGTCGGGTTATGGAAATCACCTGGAACGCCAACGACGCCGATAACAGCCAAGCCGTGAAAGGCTGGTTTGGTTTAGCGATGCCCGGCACGGCTGCTACGCAAGGCATGGACCTCAGTGAATACGCCGACGGCGAGATTTCGTTTGATATGCGCATGGTGTATCACGAGCAACCGAGTATGGCCGCCGGTTTTATTTTTAAATCGGAATGTATCCACCCTTGCAGCAGCGCAGAAATGCCCGTCGCCAATAGCGCCTCTTTCGAATGGCAAAATCACCGCTACCCGTTAAACCAGCTGCGCGCGAGCGGGCTCGATATCACGCGAACCAACCATATTTTTGTACTCCAGCCCGATTGGTTTCAACAGGACCAGAATGTTACGGTTCAAATCGATAATCTCAAGCTGACGCCAACGGTAGAACGGCCACCCATTGCCGAAGGCTGTCTCGCAGCGGGCAACATGAGCTACACTTTGAGCCGCGCTGCGAACCCCACCGCCGACCAGCAAGAAGCCTATGACTTAATTACCGCCGCCATGGATCGGGCCATCGAGAATTACAACTGTTACAGCAATTTGAGCCGACACCTCAGCGTGCAATACAACCCCAGCGTGCAAACGGCCGACGGCAGTACCAATGGCAATATTCGCTTTGGCTCACGCGCCTCGATGCACCACGTCACCGCCATGCACGAAATCGCCCACACCTTTGGCGCGGGCGGTTCTAACACCTTTAGAGGTTTAGTCGTCGACGGCATTTTCACCGGCCCAACCGCCACCGCAAAAGTGAAAGAGCTAACCGGCGATAGCAGCGAAGAACTTCACTCCGACGGCACTCACTTTTGGCCATTCGGCCTGAACTACATCAGCGAAGGCAGCACTCAGCAAGACTTAATTAACCACTGCATTATGGTCGAAGCCATCTACACGGATTTATTAAATAACTAGTGCGGTGTATCAAATAGATAGTGCGAATAGAAAGCTCCTCGGTGGTCTGTAGCAAGGCGCGACCCGCGGGTAATAGTGGTTCTATGACCAAGGGGCGCAACGCCGCTACGGGCTGCTGAGGCGCTTCCCGAAGGGTGGGGTGCCGGAAACCTGTGTTTATATCACCGGCTTGAACTCAAATAGGCGCCCCATATATGTGCTATTTGTTTAATACACCGCACGAGGGCCAGCGTCATTACAACACCGAGAGACGCCACGGATGGCGCTTCAGGATAGCAACGAATTAGTGCTTATTGCTTCGCTAACCAGTACCATATTGGGCGACCTTAATTAACAGCTCGCAGAGCCTTTAAGAAGTAAGCTCAAATGCCTCCTCACCACACTCAAGCCAAAAGTTTTGTTAAACGCGTATTGGCTTGGTACGCCGACCACGGCCGCAAGCATCTCCCTTGGCAGCAGGACATCACACCCTACAAGGTTTGGTTGTCCGAAATTATGCTACAGCAAACGCAAGTCGACACCGTTATTCCCTACTTCGAGCGCTTTATCAGTCACTACCCCACTGTAAGCTCGCTTGCACAGGCGCCAATTGATCACGTTTTGCACCTGTGGACCGGCTTGGGGTATTACGCACGTGCGCGCAACTTGCACAAAGCTGCCAAGGCCGTTTGTGACAACTTTGGCGGCGAATTTCCGAGCACTGTCGATGAGCTTGTAACGCTGCCGGGGATCGGCCGCTCCACCGCCGGTGCCATTTCGAGCTTAGCTTTTAAAAAGCCGGCGGCGATTTTAGATGGTAACGTCAAGCGCGTGCTGGCTCGGCACTACGCCGTCGAAGGTTGGCCGGGGCAAACCGCAACAGCCAACCAACTGTGGGACATTGCCGAGGCGCTAACGCCAAAGGGGGCAAGCCCGCAAGACAATCGCGCCTACACCCAAGTGATGATGGATTTAGGCGCAACCCTCTGCACCCGCAGCAAACCCAAGTGCGGCGAATGCCCCGTCGCAAAAACCTGCCTTGCCCACCAATTTGGCACTTGGGCCGAATACCCGGGCAAAAAGCCAAAAAAGGTTTTACCCGTTAAACACACCTACATGCTATTACTGCAACACAACGGCGCCACACTGTTAGAAGAACGCCCGAGCTCAGGCATTTGGGGCGGGCTTTGGAGCCTGCCTGAATTCGCTGAACTTGACGCGCTGAATACACTCATAAAAAAGCGCTGGCCCAAGCTAAAAACGCTCGACAAGCCGATTGTTCATAACACCCTGCGGCACACTTTTAGTCATTATCATTTGGATATTACGCCGGTAACCCAACAAGCCAGCGATCGCCAAGCGGTAAGCGAACCAAAGGGGAAATACGCGACAGAGCTAGAGCCAAGGCCCGAGCTCTGGTATAACCCTAGCAGCCCGACGAGCATTGGACTGGCGGCCCCAGTAAAAAAATTGCTGGCAAAATTAAAAGCCAACACCGATTAAGCGGAAGGCCAAAAAACCGCGTTTAACGCACCTGGGGAATCAATGCCAACGCCGCGCGCCGACCCAACACTTTAATTGAGCCCTATGAATTAATGAATACCCGTTCAACTGAAAAGACAGACATTACGAGAAAGCCGGCCGCTCCCCTTAACTCCGGTAGAGATAACCTCAACCCCCAAGGGATCTCATTGTTTTCACTGTTAAAAGAAGATTATATAACCCACGAGCGCAGCCTCGTCGAATTAGGGCTTTGGGCGATTTGGACGCACCGGTTCGGCAATTGGCGCATGGGCATACGCCCTAGGCTGCTGCGTATCCCTTTTTCGATACTCTACAAGATTCTCTACTATTGGATTTGCTGGTTCTGGGGAATCAAAATCGACTATACCGTTAAGCTTGGTCGCCGAGTGCGCATTTGGCACCACGGCGGCATGATTTTGGGCGCGAGAGAAATAGGCGACGACGTTCACCTACGCCAAAATACCACAATCGGGCTAGCCAACCGCCAGGACCTAAACGCCAAGCCGACCATTGGAAACCAAGTAGAAATCGGCACCGGCGCCGTTGTAGTAGGCGATATCACAATAGGCGAAGGGGCTGTTATCGGCGCCAATGCCGTGGTGACCAAAAGCGTAGCGCCTTACACCGTAGTGGGTGGCGTCCCCGCAAAGGTCATCAAAACATTAACGCCACCTAGCCAAAACTAGCTCAGCTGCTTGCCCATAACAAAAGAGCCCCTATGAAGAACACACCGATAGAAACAGCAATTATTACCGTTACCTACAATTGCGAAGACTTTATTGAAGACTTCCTAGATTCAGTCGCCTGCGAGCTAACACCTGAGAGCTCCTCCCACTTGTTTATTGTAGATAACCTATCGGCCGATGATACCGTCAACAGTATAAAGCGAATTATCGACGAAAGAGCTCTTCATGAAAGGGTTACCCTACTCCCTAAAAACAGCAATCTTGGCTTTGGAGCGGGTTGTAATGCCGGTGTAACCGCGGCCCGAGACTTAAACCCGAAGTACTACTGGTTTTTGAACCCAGATACTCAAGTTTTTCCAGATACGCGCAGCAAGCTAGTCGAATTCCTA
>DATBNJ010000128.1:0-37986 GCA_036554385.1 Marinagarivorans sp.
AGGGCGCTTCTAAAAATAGTAATTTTTTTGTGAGAGCAAGGAAGTACCGCCCGGAGAACCGCAGTTTACGTGGGGTAAATGAGGATTCGAGGACGGAACTGACGCCGCTATCGCGTAAAAAGTGCATTTTTAGAGGTGCCCGTTAGTAAAAGGCATGCTCCCCACCACTTTTTAGCCCCTGAGCTTGCGGTTACTGTTGTGTCTGTCTGACTGACTGTTACAGGGATAAGACTTGCGAGCTAACCGTTCCCTTTTCACCTTGTAATTATTACCCGTCGAGCCTGCCGTTCTTGTAAAAATGCGTAGCCCACATTCGCTAATATTAATTTAAGCGCTTCTCTTCGTCTGTTTTTCTCCCTCGGTGCATTCGTTTTTTTGTACATGGATTGCTGTGTGCAAACACCTTAACGCGTTATATGGATAATGCTTTTTTCAGTTATTGAGGACTTATTGGGTATTTGTTGCGCGATTTTAAGGTTTTTTAGTTTTTTGGGGGGGCATCTTGGTTGCGCGATGAGGCTTTCGGGCGTCAAATCTCAGCAACACTCGAGTGCTAAGCTAGCACCAGCGTCAACTTTGGCACGGAACCTGTAACACCCTAAGTGTAGGGCGAATAGGTTGGACTATTTCAATCAACCTGTTCGGTATGACACACAGTAATCTGGAGAGTGATTATGTTAGGTTGGGCTATTGTATTTTTTCTTATTGCGATTGCAGCAGGTGTTTTAGGTTTTGGTGGTATCGCCGGCGCCGCATCAGGTATCGCGCAAATCTTCTTTTTTATCTTTTTGGCACTGCTTGTGGTTATGGCTATCGCACGTGCTGTGCGAGGCCGATCTCCATAACCGGCCGCAGGATGCGCCAAGCCAGTTGTTTTGTGTGGTTGGTTTGGCGTAATCCGCTAGGTTTCCCGGAAAAACACACAGCACTTAAAGTGTTTTGTTTGATCGCGCTTTGTAATGAACACGTCGCATGATGGTGGGGTGATCATTACTGACTTAGAGATGTTTTATGAATACGCCGTTATTAATCCCTGTCATTGATTTCGAAGCTTCGGGCCTGGGGCTGACAAGCTATCCGATTGAGGTCGGTCTGGTACTCGCAAATGGCGCGACTTACAGGGCGTTAATAAAACCCCATAAAGATTGGCAGCACTGGGACTGTGACGCCGAACGGGTACACGGTATTAGTCGCTGCGAAATAGAGCGTGACGGTATGCCGTTAAAAAGCGTGTGTGAAGACCTTAACGCTTTGTGTGAAGGGCACATCTTATATACCGACTGCTGGGCGTATGATTATCAGTGGTTGCTCAAATTATTTGCGGCGGCAGGTATGCACTGCAATTTTAGGCTTAGTCCCGTTGAATATTTGCTCAGTGAAGCGCAAATGCATGAGTGGACAAAACAGAAAAAAGTCTACGCGCACCAAGTGGAGGTGCAAGATCATAGGGCCCTAAACGACGCGATTATTATTTCAGAAGCCTTAGATCGCGCATTATTGCTGGCAGATGGAAACCTGCGCACAGCCAAGGATGCCATGGAGCGAAAAAGTCTAGTTGAAAAGGCCTTAGAGCAATGTCGTGACGCCACCTTAAAGGGTTGTGGCGATCCGGTCGAGGGCGTTGCCATTGCTGATCGCGTAGTCGTCGCCAAGGCGCAGGACACGCACACTTTGCATAGCGAGGCTGGTGCTGCAGATGGTACGGGTCCCCTTGGGCTAACACCGCTAAGCCTTTCGCCGATTGCACACAGTTGCACACAAGATGACGGGCGTGAAAAAGCGGCCTCAAGTACTCAGGATAAGGCAAGTACTGAGCCGAGCACTGTTATGACTAGCCGTGCAGCGAGTGGTATTCGTTATATATACCGGTCCGCGTAACGCTATTTTTTGGCGTGGCATTTATGCCTTGCCTGGAGTTTATTTTATTTTTTAGGGACGGCCTGCGAAACGTTAAATCTCCGCGCTCGATATTAAGTTGGGTGCAAAATCACGAGGGAGGTAATGCCAAATGAAAGCGTTGTTAATTACCGCGTGTTGCTGCTTGCTTTGGTCTTGTGGTGGCGCCGATGCTGCCAATGTGCAAAATGGTGTTGATGGCACCGGCGACCTTGCCAGCAATGAGCACAAGGCCAATGCGTCAGCATCCGAAAAGCTGCTGGCCGCACAAGAAAAATGGCGCTCCAAGGCATTACCTCGCTATCGAATGAATGTGGTGCAGGCATTAGTTGTTGCTGGCGATAACCGTAAGCAAGCCGGTGCCACCCCCACGCCCGAAGGGACTTCAACGAAAGCCACTAATCTTATGGTCATCGTTGAGGCTGGACGCGTTTCCGAGCTTTATACTGAATCCCAAGAAGCCTATCTCGAGTATGATGAAGCGCATGACCTTGACGCGACCGATTACTCAGTAGCGGCGCTATTCGATTTTGTGGCCGATAAGATCGAGCATAACCTCGTTGTCGGCGAAATCGAATACCACCCTGAGCTCGGCTTCCCCGAAAGCTTTCAGTACCTTGGCGGGGAAGAACAAACGCAATTTATCCATTTTTACATTGCCGAATTTTACGATCCGCAAGCTATGGTTGCTCGACTAACGCGCGCGAAAGACGCTTGGTTAGCACAGGCTATTGACGATTATTTCATGACTCTTAAGCTCATATGCGACGGGTTTTGTGAAGGCACTGGTGAAGTTTACAGCGATGTGGTGTCGAACGAGTGTATTGCTAAAGGGTATCGTGAGCCGCCCACAGTGAACGTCGCGCTCGATTACTACCCCAATAGTATTGCGAACCTGTTTGATCGCGCCATTGCTCAAGCGCATGTTTTGGATTCGCGCTTCGAAATAACAATGCATGCTTCGGGCTATTTGGAATCGTATTATTTGGGCAGTCCCTTTGGCTTTTCCGGCGGTGATACGGGTATTCGCGTGGCGTCGTTTGATTACACGCTTTAACCGGCCAGTTGTACTTTTGTTGCAGCCCCTTTAAATCGAGCCATCAGCGTCGCCGTTTGCGGCGTGGAGACGACAGTCTAGAATGTTGGGCTGCGAAGGCGACGCCGGCTAAGGCACCGAACAGATGAGCCTCGAAGGAAATGCCCGGCTGCGAGGGTAGGACTCCCAAAATCATGCCGCCCCAAACGATAATAACGACCAGCGCGATCACAAAAGTCTTAAAGCTGCGGTTATACCAAGCGTTGACGATATTGAGTGACCATAGACCGAAAATCCAGCCGCTTGCCCCGATGTGAATATTTGGCCTCGCCAGCAGCCAAACGCCAAACCCGCCCAGTAAAATAATCATCGCACTGGCGCGCCAAAAGTAACCTAAACCGTGGCTCATGGTCAGCAGGGCAAAAATACCAAGGCCCACCAGGTTGTTGAGCAAATGGTTTATATTCAGATGCAGTAACGGGCTCAAGGCGATACCAGCGAGTCCGTGGGTTTCGCGCGGCCAAATACCCAAGCGGTTAAGTTGGCCATTGAAGAAAACCATATTGATGATAAAGACGGCGCTTAGCACGCCCGCTAGAACCATTAGTGTGTTAAGTTTTTTATGCCACAAATATCAAAAGCCCGTTACTGGATCGCAGGTAAGTTTTGGTGTTGCACTTAGGCACTATGGCGCAGCGCTTTTTTGGCGCTTCTGGCCGGTGGGAAATAACAGATAAATTCACTGCCTCGCCCAGGTGTGCTTTGAATGCGCAATTCCGCATTATGGCGGATTAACACGTGCTTAACGATGGCCAAGCCAAGACCGGTGCCGCCAGAAGCCACCGAACGGCCTGGATCCACTCGATAAAAGCGTTCGGTCAGGCGCGGAATGTGTTTCGGATCGATTCCTTCGCCGTTATCGCTGACTTTAATTGTGGTGCCGTCGGAGCCTTGGGAATATTCGATAAGCACTAGCCCCTCATTTGGGGTGTAGTTAATCGCATTGAGAACCAAATTCGATATGGCACTGCGCAGCTCCTGTTCGCGGCCGTAAATATAAACGTCCTCGTCGCCATTAACGCTAATGAGGTGCTGTGTTTCGCAGCTGATTTGGCGAGCATCTTCTGCTATGGCATGGGCAATTTTGTGCAGTGATACCACGTCTTGGCTGTGTTCTTTCTCGTCGGTTTCCAAACGACTCAGGGTGATTAAGTCATTAATTAACGATGTCATTCGGCCCGCTTGGCTTTGCATGTGTGACAGTGCTTTGCGCCAAACAGGTGGGATGTTGTCGGAATCTTCGAGGGTTTCGAGGTAGCCTCGCAATACCGTAAGCGGGGTGCGCAGCTCGTGGGATACATTGGCAACGAAGTCCTTGCGCATATGCTCGAGTTTCGTCAGCCTTGAGATGTCTCTAACCACAACGAGGCGTTCGTTCTGGCCAAATCGATGCACTAAAAACTCGACCTGTATTGCGTTCTTTTGGGTTAGGGTGTGATCTAGAGGTTCCGAAAAATCGCCTTTTTCGTAATAGCGAATAAATTTTGGAAAACGAATTAAGTTGGTTATTTTTTGGCCGAGGTCAATTTCCTGAAAATTAAATAGCTCGCCTGCGGCGCGGTTCCACCATTCAATATTGCCGCGGCCGTCGACCAATATTACGCCATCGTTCAGCGCGGTCGTCATCTCTTGAACGCGATGCACAACGGCCTCTAAGCGCAGCTTTTCCTTTTCGTGGCGGTTGTACATTAGCTGTACATCGTCGGCGATGTCGGCGCACACCCCTTGCAGCTCTTCACTGGGTGGCTCGTGGCGCCGAGCTTGGTTGACCCATGATTCAAGCCGGTAAAGGCGAGAAAACTGCCAAGTGATGTACCCAAAACTAAACAATAACAAGCTTAGGGTAAAATAGCCGACCATAGAGCCGACTAGGGCAAATACAAACAGCCAAATGCAAAACCACCGGAATTCGGCTTTTAACCCACGTCTTAGCATATAGAATCACTACATCTACGTTTATTCAGCTTTCGCTGTAATTTTCGGCGAGAATCGATAACCTGCGCCGCGAACTGTCTGGATAAAGCGATCATGCCCTTCAATTGTTAATGCTTTGCGAAGCCTGCGGATATGAACATCGACGGTTCGCTCTTCGACATACACATTGCCACCCCATACGTGATCGAGCAGTTGGTTGCGAGTGTACACTCGCTCTTGGTGCGTTAAAAAGAACTCGAGCAAGCGGTACTCCGTTGGCCCCATTTGCACAGGGGTCTGACTGATGGTGACGCGGTGGCTCGATGGGTCGAGGCACAGCCCTTCAACAATGATTGGGTCACCGGTGGATAACGCATCGGTTCGGCGCAACACCGCCTTGAGGCGGGCCACGAGTTCGCGGGGTGAAAAGGGCTTGGTAATGTAATCGTCGGCGCCGGCTTCGAGCCCTTGAATTTTGTTGTCCTCCTCACCCTTGGCGGTGAGCATAATAATAGGGATCTCGGCGGTTAGTTGATCGCGCTTTAGGCGTCGGGCTAACTCCATGCCGCTAGTGCCGGGCATCATCCAATCGAGAATGATCAAATCGGGCTTTTTATCGACAATAATGGCATGAGCGGTTTGAGCATCGCCTGCCTCGAGGCAGTTGTACTCTGCCATTTCAAGTGCCACTCGCAACATGTCGCGAATGGGTGCCTCGTCGTCAACGATCAATATCGTTTTGGATACCATTTTAAACCACCTGTAACTGCTGTTAGGTTTCAATTAAGGTGACGATTAAATAAACCTTTTGTTGCTATTTTATGACAATCCACCTTTGAGCGCCTGTTTTGAGACTTATGGGCCATCGGCAGGTTAGGCGGTTAAGCCTTTGTGCCGACTGTTTTTTGCTCGCATAGTGCGATTTTAAAGCGCGGTTTTTTACAGGCTGATAATGCGATTTAGTCAAAAAGTGCTAGGTTTTAATATACAACCTTCTCATTTATAACGCTTTTAATCATTTGTCGGGGTTTTCTTGGGGCCGCAGGTGTGCCATCTGCAGTGGTTCAGGATGACAACGGCCTAGCCCCCGACAGCGTAGCTCAAAACAATGCCAATAAATAACACCATACCAACCCAATTATTGTTTAAAAATGCTTCAAAGCAGCGCGCGGGGTTGCGTTGGCGGATTAAAAACTGTTGATAGCCAAAGAGTCCCGCGGTCGTCATCAGGCTCAGGTAAAAAGGCCATTGAAGGTTAAAGCTAACGCCCACAGTGAGAAAGATAATCAAGGTGAATGCCTGCAGCGACGCGGTGATTAGTCGGTCATTTTCGGCAAACAAGATAGCCGTCGATTTGACGCCAATTTTAAGATCGTCCTCGCGATCCACCATGGCGTAGAAGGTGTCGTAGATGACCGTCCAAATCAGCACGGCAATATACAAGGTCCACATGGCTTTTGGCAGCGTTTCGGTCACTGCCGCAAACGCCATGGGTATCGCCCAAGCAAAAGCCGCGCCCAAGACAATTTGTGGCAGGTAAGTGTGGCGCTTCATAAACGGGTATACCACGGTTAGTGCCACCGCGCCCAGGGCGGTGACCACCGTGGTCGTGTTCGTTAGTGATACTAAGCCAAGCGCTAACAGCAGCAGGCCGCCAAACAGGTAAAGCGCAAATTGCGGGCTGACTTCGTTATTGGCCAGAGGGCGGTTGACGGTGCGACTAACGTGGCCATCAATGTCCCGGTCGGCATAGTCGTTAATAACGCAACCAGCAGAGCGCATAACAACGGTACCCAACACAAATATTAATAGCTCATGCCAGTGCGGAACGCCTTCGGCGGCCAGCCAAAGCGCCCAAAGCGTTGGCCAAAGGACCAAGTATATGCCAATTGGCCGGTCCAAGCGCATCAGCCGAATACTGGCGCCTACCGCCGGATGATTCAGCTGAGCAGGGAGGCTGAAGCGCGTTTTTAGGGTGTTTAAGCGCGTTTTAATCATGGTGGAGGGCTTACCAAAAGGTGGGATTATAGCCCGCATAGCGCCCGAAATGCCAAAGCCCATCACAGATGCCCACGAAATGTTGTCAAGCACCGCTGTTGTCGGCTTGGCTCCGTTTCAAGCGCTCGAGTGGTGCTCGGGCGCATCCTCTGAGCTGTCGCTACGGCGCCAAGGCTCGTGGAAATGCAGGACGATCGTCTCGAGCAACCTTGGCAAACGCATGCACTTTGTTTTGGGCGTGACTGCGTAAGGCATTAATACTTATCTAAAAGTGCGTTTTGGATAAGCGCTAACTTGCTAATAGTGCAACAGGCTATTAGCCTGTCTGGCTATTAACGTCAGCGAAAGAAGGGCTCCTTTGATGCTAAAAACTGAATTAGTTGCGAAAGTGGCCAATGCCGCAGATCTTACCCCGCGACAAGCCAATGAGTGCGTCGATAGTTTTGTCGAGCAAGTGACTAACGCCTTGGCACGCGGCGAGCAAGTCGCTCTCGTCGGGTTTGGTCGGTTTGCGATTAAACATGTCGCCGCGCGCCAAGGGCGCAATCCGCAAACGGGGCAGCCGTTGACTATAGCGGCGCGCAATTCGCCGACCTTTAAACCGGGCTCGCAATTTAAGTCAGCCGTCGCCGAGGGACATAACGATGTTTAAGCTCGCTTTGCATTGGCAAATACTGATCGCTATCGCCTGTGCGTTGGCAATAGGCTTGCCGCTCTCGGAAGATGCACACCTTCTGGGCATCTCACTCTATGGCGTGTTTGATTTTGTGGGCTCGTTGTTTCTACGAGGCCTGAAAATGGTTGTTTTGCCGCTGGTGTTAGCGTCGATTATCTGTGGCGTGTACGGGCTGGGCTCGGGCGAGAATGTTGGCCGCTTAGGCGGCAAGACGCTGGGTTTTTACATGCTTTCGAGTTTGCTGGCGATCTGTGTGGGGCTGGTTACGGTCAACATCACCCAGCCAGGTATCGTCGACGGCGAGCCCGCTCGCGAGCAACTTAATTTAAGCTCACCGGAGGAACTCGGTGGCGCATTGGATAAGGTCAGCGACAAAAGCACCGATGACATCGCAGGGGTATTCTTGCGCATGCTGCCGACCAATATCGTCGATGCGGCGGGCGATAGCAATCAGCTGCTCGCCGTTATTGTCTTTGGTGTTCTGTTTGGTCTATTTATGAATAAGGCCAGTGGCCCGGGGCGAGAAACTCTGGCCAATTTTTGGCAGGGTGTGTTCGACACCATGATGCATATCACGTTGTTTATTATGAAGTTTGCGCCCATCGGTGTGTTTGGCTTGGTCGCCAAAACGGCTATGGCAACCGGTTTGCAAAGTTTTGTACCTTTGGCGGTGTTTTTCCTCACGGTCGTTTTTGCTCTTGCATTCCATGCCTTTGTCACCCTAGCGGTGCTGCTCAAAACCCTAGGTGGTGTTAATCCGCTGTTGCACTATCGTGCGATGTTCCCCGCGATGCTAACGGCCTTCTCCACGGCGAGCTCATCGGCAACTTTGCCGGTTACTATGGACTGTTTGCAAAAAAAAGCCGGGGTATCCAATAAGACCACATCGTTCGTGATTCCACTCGGGGCGACGGTTAATATGGACGGTACGGCGCTTTATGAATGCGTCGCTGCAATATTTATTGCACAGGCATACGGTTTGGATTTATCGCTCGCGCAGCAGTTTTTGGTGGTAGTTGTCGCGTTGTTAACGTCGGTGGGCGTCGCGGGGATTCCGTCGGCGAGCCTCGTGGCCATTGCGATTATTCTTGGCGCTATTGGTCTACCCCTAGAGGGTATTGGCTTGCTGCTCGTCACCGACCGAGTATTGGACATGATGCGCACTGCCGTGAATGTGTTTAGCGACAGTTGTTGTGCTGTGATTGTCGCACGCAGTGAGGGTGAGACAAACGTCTTAGCGCCATCCGCGTCGTCTGATAGCAACGGCGGCCTCAAGGCGGGTTAGTCGCGCCCCTAAAGCCCGTTATTAGCCCCGTTATTGTCGAGAGCGAGCGCGTTATAGGGATATACCCTCAAAATCAACACGTAATTAATTGATGGTGAGGACTATAAAAATCACACTTTTCACAGAGGTGCCCTAAATAATCCTGTGCATTTCCTCCGTCCTTGGAGGCTCTATTGTGACGCTGTGAAACGCCTCGGATGGCGTTACAGGGGAAAAACTAGCCCGGCCTAGCGTTTGTTGGTGTGTGAGCCATTGGCCTGTGCTGGATTAAGCCTTACGGTCTTGCTGGCGAGACCTGCTCGGTGTTTAGGCATGCTTTGAAGTAACGCTTCAATCGCTTGTGCCGGCTGGGGTCTTGCCAGAAAGTACCCTTGGCCGTGCGAGCATTGTAAAGCGACAAGCACATCGAGTTGATCCTGTGTTTCAATGCCTTCAGCGACAATATCTAACCCTAAATTGTGGCCCAGTTCGATAATAAACTTCACGATCGATTGGTAGTAGTTGTCTTTATCGAAGTTATCGATAAATGATTGGTCGATCTTAAGGCAGTCTACGGGCAAATTGTTTAGGTAGCCTAGGTTTGAGTAACCTGTGCCAAAGTCGTCGACGGCAACGCGTATTCCTTTTTTGCGCAGCAAGGTAAGCTGCTCTGTGGCGTGTGACTGCTCCTCTAAAAATAGGCCTTCGGTGATTTCTAGCTCGAGGCGATGGGGTGCGATTCGGGTCGTTTTCAACACGTCATTAATGAGCGTGGTGAGGGCATCGCCTCGAAAATGCATGGTCGACAGGTTGCTTGCCAAGACGATATCTTCGTGCCCCGTTTGATGCCACTGGTGGACTTGCGCCGCTGCGGTTTTTAATACAAATTTATCCAGCAGGTAAATCAGCCCGCTTTGCTCGGCAATGGGGATAAAGTCGGCCGGCGATACCCAGCTTTGTGTGCGGTGATTGTGCCAGCGCACTAAGGCTTCCAAGCCGGTGAGCTGTCCGTTGTGCAGTGCGTATTGGGGCTGGTAATACACGCTGAGCTCTTTGTCGTTATGCAGCGCGCGCCGCAGGTCTTGCTCTATATCCTTGCGCGCTTGGATAGCGCTGGCTAACGCCGTTTCAAAAAGTGTGAACGAGCCTCTGCCCAAGTTTTTTTGGTGGTAGAGCGCAATTTCCGCGTGTTGTATCAGTTCTTGTTCGCAATCGCCGTGATCGGGATGCAACGCAATGCCCGAGCTGGCACTAATTTGCAGAATATTGTCGTCGATAATGACCGGCTCTTTAAAGCCTGCATAAATCCGCTCAATAATGGTATTCGCCGCGGCCAAATCGGCAATACCTGGGAGAATAATGGCAAACTCATCCCCGCCAAGTCGGCTGGCAAAATCGTTGGCACGCAGAGTTTTCTTTAGCCTAAAAGCCGCCTCTTTAATCAGCCTGTCGCCAATTTGATGGCCCAAACTATCGTTCACATCCTTAAAGTGATCGAGGTCGAGTAACGCAATGGCGAATGGGCTTTTTTCGTCCAGCCACCGGCGCAGCTGAGTATTGAGCATGCTGCGATTGGCGAGACCGGTGAGTGGGTCGTGCTCGGCAAGGTAGCGGATATCGCGCTCGGCCTGCTTGCGCTGACTAACGTCCTGCACCACCATCAGGTATGACGTTTCGCCCTGGTGGTTATCAACGGCTTTGCTGCGAGCAATAAAAAGCGTTTTGTTGGGCATGTGTGCCAGCGATGCTTCGGTATACAGCGGATGCTTGCCCTGCAGTAGGCGCGCTTGTGTTTGCTCTGGGGTTATGCGTTTATCGGATTGGAGAATTTGCAGCGATTCAAGTGCACGCAAATCTAAAATGGGCGTTTCGTCGTTGCAGCCTAAAATACTGATGAGCGCATTGTTGTGAAAAAGCGTTTGGCCGCGCGTGCTGACTTGCCATATGCCAACTGGCGCGACTTGCGTTAATGCACGATAGCGGTTTTCGCTGTCGTCTAGCTGTAGCTCACGGGCTTTTATGTCGCTAATATCGATGCTATAGCTAACGAGGGCGCCGTTGCGGGTCCGGTGTTTGGATTCTCGCTGCCAGCGGCCGTCGGGGTAAAGCCGGTCGGTTGATTCTGCGCTAGTTTGGCGCTGATTGGCGAGCCGCTCAGCAAGCAATTGCTCTTGTTGCGGCGCCACTAACGGGTGTGCTGTAGCGCGCGTAAGCGCTTGGTAGGTTGCCAGCTTAGATTGCCCTGCAAACGCCTTTGAGTGGATCGAGTGATAAGCGTCATTGCAATCGACCAACTGATCATTTTCATCGTAGATGGCTACAGCAAAAGGCGTCGCCTGAATCGCATCGCGGTAGGTGTCACATATCTGCTCGGTGCGCGCCAATGTAAGCCGATTGCAAGTTGCTTGCAGGTACAGCCCGCTGAGTGCGGCAAAGCATCCAGCAATCACGGCAACAAACAGCAGCGATAGCGGGCCGCCATCTAGCGCAATCAGTAGCGTTGCGATAAGCGCGATGCAACCGCCTGCGTATAGCAACAAAGCCGTTAACGCCTTACTGGGCCGAAAAAGCGTCAAGTAGATTCTCCGCGAGTGCACTGCTGGCTTCGAGGTTGCGAGCTTTGGGCTTGCAAAAAGATTGCGCCGACGCCGATGCTTCGGGGTGCGCCGAGCTTTCTAACGTGATAACCCTCGCGTTGTGGTCAGCATCACCAACAAACTCTGGGAGCGCGGTTTGCGTTAAGTCGTTGTGAACTAAGTCGTTGCGAGCTAAGTCGTTGCGAACAAAGCACAACGGAGCACTTTGGCGGTCAAAAGTGCTCGCTATGTCTAGCGTTTTTCCCACAGTATCCTCCAGTGTCGAACTTTATCCTGCTGTCTATTGAGTATAGGCCGGCAAAGTGGCGAACTTGGGAGGAATTTATCGACTTCTTCTAAAAAAGTATAAGAATGAATGCGTTAATAATACGACGAAAGAAAATAGCCACTTTTTAGCACCTAGCGAAGGCTTAATCGCTTTTCTTATAGCGTGTTAACGACGGGTGCAGGGCAGAAGTAAGGCGTTTAGTACAGAAGAGGCGCTTGCGCTAGGCCTTGTTTAGGGGGGCGAGCAGACTAAAAGGCGGCGCCAAATGACGCCGTCTAATATAGGTAGGTTTAGAGTGGAATACCGTAGCTATGTGCGGTACCAGCAACCAGCATGCGCAGTATATAAATACCCATGGCCACCACCATAAACGAAAGGTCAAAGCCTCCCATAGGTGGAATTAAATTTCGAACCGGTGCACAAATGGGTTCGATAATTTGGCGCATTAGTAGTAGCGCGAAGTTGCTGCTGTATGGTGCTACAAAGCTGGCAATGGCGACAATAAGCATGCTTATCATATAGATGCCCAATACCAGCATGGCGAGGGCAAGTGCCGCCCAGACGAAAATAAGCCCACCATACAAGCCTGCGTGGCCTCCGGCCACGATTTGCATAATCCAAATAAAGAGGATTTGCGCCACATACGCTAAGGCGATCGCCGCGAGATCGAAACCGCCAACCCCCGGAATCACCTTGCGAAAGGGCTTTAGCAGTGGGTTAGTTACCTTGACGACCAGCTGTGACAGCGGGTTATAGAAATCGGCCCGCGCCGTTTGCAGTAAAAACCGCAACAGCACGGCACCCACGTACAAGGTGGCGATAGTGTTAATAATAAATAATGCAATTTGTACAAACGTGCCCTGCATAAGAAACCCTTAAAGCTCAGCCGAGTCGATAAAAAATAATCAATAAATAACCAGCCGTTAAGACAGCTCGTCCGCCATGGTTTTTGAGCGTGCCGCACAGGCTGTCATTGCGTCGGCAACGGTTTTACGCAAACCGCTGCGCTCAAAGCTTAAAATGGCTTGCTCTGTTGTACCACCGGGAGAGGTGACTTTTTTGCGCAGTGTTGCCAAGCTGTCTCCGCTTTGTTCCGCCAGCAGCGCCGCCCCTTTAGCCGTTTGAATGGCGAGCGATTGCGCGGTGGCGGCATCGAGCCCTTGCTCAACGGCTGCTTGAGTCATCGCTTCTAAAAATAAAAAGAAGTAGGCGGGCGCACTACCGGCGACTGCAGTGATGGTATGCATAAGGGCTTCGTCGTCTACCCACACGGTTTTACCTGTTGCCTCCATAATCGCTTGTGCCGCTTGTTTTTGCAGGGTGTTGGTATTGCCGTTGGCGTAAAGCCCGCAGGCGCCTTGGCTGATTAAAGAGGGCGTGTTTGGCATGCAGCGCACAATGGCCGCCTTATCGCCCAGCCATTGCTGTAGCGATTCGCAGGTAATGCCCGCGGCGACCGAAATAATGAGCTTGCCGTGAATGTGAGGCGCAATTTCTTCGCACACGCCGAACATCATTTGCGGTTTTACCGCCAAAATGATGATGCGACACGCCTTAACCGCAGCAATGTTATTGTCGCTCACGTTAATGCCAAAACTGCGCTCAATGTGAGTGCGCCTTTCTTCGCTGCGGGCGGTCGCCCACAAAGTGTTTTTGTTAGAGCCCGACTTGATCAAGCCCCCAATAATACTTTGCGCCATGTTACCAGCGCCGATAAAACAAATATTGCTCATAATAATCTCTTGGTTGCGTTTGGGGCCGCCGCCTAGGGGCCTCGGTAGTGGCGCCGCCCGTATAGTTGGCTTAGTTTACTCAAAGTGACTGGCTTCTGGGGGATTTCCCGCAGTAGCGGCTCAATCTTATGTTTGGCGTAGCCTTGGTTATTGCTGTTCGTATTGTTTGCTATTGTTCGGGTTAGGCCGAGGCCCAAATAATGCGGTGCCGATGCGCACGATGGTGCTGCCCGCGGCAATGGCAGCGGCCATATCACCGGACATACCCATCGATAAGGTTTTCAGTTGGTGTTTGGCCGCCAATGTAGCCATGCGCTTAAACGCTTGCTTGGGTTCGGCTAGGCTGGGAATAGCCATTAGCCCTCGCAACTGTAGGTTAGGTAGGGCGCTCACCTGCTCGATAAGACGCGGTAGTTGCTCGGGGGTGACGCCCGACTTGGCGTCTTCGCCATCGATGTTAACCTGAATGCACACTTGCAGCGGTGGCAGGTGCTCGGGCCGCTGTTCGCTCAAGCGTTTGGCGATTTTGGCCCTATCGAGGCTGTGTAGCCAATGGCAGTGTTCGGCGATAAGGCGCGTTTTGTTCGATTGAACCGGACCAATAAAGTGCCAGATAATACCAAGCTCATGCAGTGCAGTCGCTTTTTGTTCGAGCTCTTGGGCATAATTTTCGCCAAAATCGCGCTGCCCCGCGGTGTAAGCACAGCGTATTGCGTCGATCGGTTGCACTTTAGAGACGGCAAGGAGCAGAATATCGGCGGCCTCGCGGTGGCTATCTTGGGCTGCTTGCTGTATCTGTTGGCGTATTTGCGCTAGGTTGTGTGAAATGTTCGTCATATACTGGCTGTTTAGTCTCTCTCGAGTGGGTTACACTCGATGGTTAGAAATCTGTGCCTTGGCGAGTTGCGAAGTTGCTGCTTATAAATAGGCTAGCAGTGCATTGGCCCTAGGTTTGTAGGTGTGTTGGTCGGTGCCCAATTGCTGAAGCGCTTACATAGGTATTGGCGCCGCGCAAGGTACTGGGCGCAGGCTGTAGCAACGGCCTTCGCGCTGGCAGTTTAGCAACATTTCGTGATAAACCCCACGCCAAGCCATGCTTGCGCCGTGGCGACATAACAATAAAATAAACTATACGCCCGTTTATTTGTGTGCACCGGTTGGCTAGGCTTAGGGCATACTAAACCTTACTGATAGCGGCTTTGATAGGCCCCGCGCCGGTAAGTGCCATGATTAGATAAAAGAAAAACAAAGGTTTTCACTATGGATATTACTGAACTGTTGGCGTTTTCGGCCAAGCAAGGTGCGTCGGATCTACACTTATCTGCGGGCTTGCCGCCGATGATTCGTGTCGATGGCGATGTGCGCCGTATTAACTTGCCTCCGATGGACCACAAATCGGTGCACGGGCTGATCTACGAGATCATGAACGACAAGCAGCGCAAAGATTTCGAAGAGTTCCTAGAAACGGATTTCTCGTTTGAAGTCCCCGGTGTTGCGCGCTTCCGTGTTAACGCCTTTAACCACAACCGTGGCGCTGGCGCGGTCTTTCGTACCATTCCTTCCAAGGTTTTAACGATGGAAGAACTCGGCATGGGGCAGGTGTTTCGCGATATTTGTTCGGTACCGCGTGGCTTAGTGCTGGTGACCGGCCCGACAGGTTCGGGTAAATCAACCACGCTGGCGGCGATGGTCGATTTTATTAACGAAAGCAAGTACGAGCACATCCTCACCATTGAGGATCCCATCGAATTTGTTCACGAATCTAAAAAGTGTTTGGTAAACCAGCGTGAGGTCCACCGCGACACCCATGGCTTTGCTGAAGCCCTGCGCTCGGCACTGCGGGAAGACCCCGATATTATCTTGGTCGGCGAGATGCGCGATTTGGAAACCATTCGCTTGGCATTAACCGCGGCCGAAACAGGTCACTTGGTGTTTGGTACCTTGCACACCACGTCGGCGGCAAAAACCATCGACCGGGTTGTAGACGTATTCCCCGCTAACGAAAAAGCCATGGTGCGCTCGATGTTATCCGAGTCGCTGCAGGCGGTGGTTTCGCAAACCCTGCTAAAACGCACGGGCGGCGGCCGTGTTGCGGCCCACGAAATTATGCGCGGTACACCGGCGATTCGAAACTTGATTCGCGAGGATAAGGTCGCGCAGATGTACTCGTCGATTCAGACGGGCGCAGCCGTAGGTATGCAGACTATGGATCAGTGCTTGGCCGATTTAGTCGAGCGGCGCATTATTAACCGTGATATCGCACGTGAAAAAGCCAAGATGCCAGAAAACTTTTAACCGCTGGTTTAACTCAGTGTTTTAACACTGCGTTGCGCCGGACTATCGCTTAGCGCGTTTGCGACTGAGCCCCGATGTATAACGACATAAGAGAGCTACGATGGAAATTGATCGACTCCTCCGCTTAATGGTGGAAAAACAGGCTTCCGATTTATTCATTACGGCTGGC
Source organism: Marinagarivorans sp. (assembly GCA_036554385.1). Taxonomy (GTDB): domain Bacteria; phylum Pseudomonadota; class Gammaproteobacteria; order Pseudomonadales; family Cellvibrionaceae; genus Marinagarivorans. The sequence goes on from DATBNJ010000128.1 coordinate 15,907, forward strand.
GTACCGCCATCAATTAAAGTGCACGGCAAGATTATGCCCGTCACCACCACGCCGTTATCGCCGGAAAAGTCTCGCGAAACTGTGCTAAGCACCATGAACGAAAAACAGCGCGAGGAGTTTGTCGATAAAAAAGAGCTCAACTTTGCGATCAGTGCTCGTGGCGTCGGCCGGTTTCGTGTTAGCGCGTTTTACCAGCGCAACCTTGCAGGCATGGTGTTGCGCCGCATTGAAACACAAATCCCTAAGGTTGATGATCTCGGCTTACCCGAGATTATTAAAGACTTGGCAATGACCAAGCGTGGCCTGATTATTTTTGTGGGCGCGACGGGTACCGGTAAGTCGACCTCGTTAGCGGCGATGATTGGGCATCGAAACCGTAACTCAAAAGGGCATATCATCTCGATTGAAGACCCGATTGAATTTGTTCATCAGCATCAGGGCTGTGTCATTACTCAGCGCGAAGTGGGCATTGATACAGAGTCGTTCGATGTCGCGCTGAAGAATACCCTGCGCCAAGCGCCCGATGTCATCCTTATTGGTGAGGTTCGTTCACGCGAGACTATGGAAAATGCCATTGCATTTGCAGAAACTGGGCACCTGTGTTTGTGCACTTTGCACGCCAATAACGCCAACCAAGCGTTGGACCGCATTATTCACTTCTTCCCGGCCGATCGCCATACGCAATTATGGATGGACTTGTCGCTGAATTTAAAAGCGATTGTCGCTCAGCAGCTGATTCCCACCCCAGATGGCAACGGTCGTCGGGCGTGTTTGGAGATTATGCTCAATACGCCACTGGCTTCGGATATTATCCGTAAAGGTGAAGTGCACGAGCTCAAAGAATTGATGAAAAAGTCGACCGAGCTCGGTATGCAGACGTTCGACCAAGCTTTATACGACCTTTATGACGCTGGCGAAATCACCTACGAAGACGCCTTGGCACATGCCGACTCGGCCAACGATCTACGCCTGTTGATTAAGTTAGGTTCTGAGTCCGATGCCGAATACCTCTCTAACGCGGCGGACGAGTTGTCGATTCAAGAGGACGACAGTAACCGAATGCGGCGGTTTTAAGTGGTGTAGTCGCTGTTAAACGACAATTTATTGTGTAATGCCAGTGGGTAGATGCCCCTGGCATTTTTTTTAGCCTTTATGGGGGGAGAATTGGGCAGTTATCATCTTGCCGCTTGCTTAAAACCCAAGGATTCATTCTGTGACCGCTCGGTAGAGCCAAAGCTGAAACAATCGGTGGGCGCGCCTCTAGTAAGGCTTAGGTCCGCGATCGAACAGGCTAATGCTGATGCGGTCGAATTTAGCCGTGAATAGGGTTGAATTAATCCTCCCAATGTATACATTGTTGGCTTGTTTGTGGTTTATAAATATTGCTAATGTGCCAATTCAAAGCGCATAGCGTTCGTTTCTACCCCTTATAAGGAAGGTTTTATGGGATCCTATTTTTGGTTTTCTGTGTTTGTTGCGAGTAATTCATTGCTACTGTTTATGTTGGCGATGCGGGTATCCTTGCTGCGCTTAAAGTTGGGTATTTCAACGGGTGATGGCGATAACCCTCAGTTGTTTAAAGCCATACGTGCGCACAGCAATGGCGTTGAGCAGGTTCCGATTTTCGGCCTTCTGGTGCTAGCGTTATCGTTTAATCAATTGCGCAGCGATTACTTGGCGGCGCTGGTGATTGTCTTTACCTTGGCTCGCGTTTGCCATGGCCTTGGCATGAATTACCGCATCTATCGCGCTCGTCAACTCGGTGCAGGCGTAACCTACTTGTTACAAATTGCCGCCGCGGTGATTCTCACGATCATCTTGCTTCAGTAAGCTACTTTCCGTTTAGATCAATCTTTAGTTGTTGCGCTTATGAGTGAAGTCAATGCAAGCCCAGAAGAGCATGGTGTTCAGTCCATAGGCGATGGCGACGGCGCAATGAGCGAAACGTTATTTAAGCGCATTTTGTGCCCGAACATACGCGTTGGCGTGCGCATGAGGTTTTTACACCCCGATAGCGAAGGCTGGGTGGCCAGGCGTGAGCTGTGTGAGTTTTTTCGTTATATTGGCCTGGCACCTAACGGCGTATTGGAGCATTTGCTGTTGGGGGCGGGCTATCGCGCACAGCCGCATAAAAAACGCGGCCGCATAAATATTGTTGATTACGCAGGTACGCGGCTAGACCACGGAAGCTCCACGTGTATCTTAAATAATCCCGCCGGGTTCTCTGCAACGCAATTAGAGTTATTTAAGAGCTTTGCGATCAATACCAACGGTCAACGCCGCATTACCCGCGCCTCTATTGCTGCGGCAGCCAATCACTTCCATAGCAACGCCAATAAGTTTCCTTCGTCGCGCGGCAGTCATATTCTCAGCTTTGAATTGTCGGGTTTACTTCATCTCTACGGCCAGACCGATAACAATGGGGAGCGTTATTTCACCCTAGATGACGTCGATTGCCTGTGGAAGCACAGTCGTTTCCCCGATAGTTGGACGCCACCGGCAGGCGTATCGCTGAGCTTCTGGCAAGCGCTGAAGAACTTCATGGCACTAACCCTCTTGCGCCGTCAATTGCGCAGCTCCGGCGGCTGCCCTCGCGGCGGCAGCAGTCGTTAAGCTAATGTTATAAGCCTTTTGGTCTTGGTAAAGCAACGCACATATGTAGAGCACATCATTATGACATTTAATCAAAAGGAAAAGCTGGCTTTGCTAGCACTTAAGGGGGTTGGCCCAACGGTGGTCAAGCGCTTGGAAGAAATCGGTATTCATTCTTTTGAGCAACTGCAGTGCTGTCAGCCAAGGGATATTGTCGAGACAATATCCCAAAGGTTGGGCGCGCCTTGCTGGAAAAACAGTCCTCATGCCAACAATGCCATTGCCAGTGCGATTGAACGCGCCAAGCAACCGATTTCCTAGTGCGTCAATGGCATAACTTTAGTGAGGCTGTTAAGTAACCGCAAATTACGTACCTGCAAATAACGTTGCCACGACCTGCCTTAATCAGCGTTAGCCTAACCGCAGTGCGTCCTGTCTGTGCTGAATGCCACAGTTTTGTCAAGCCGCTATAGCGCGTTGCCAAAACTCGTTAATTTTTTGATCCAGCTTCATTATCGGCCAATTTCACAGGGTAAAGCGCCAACGCTTTTTACCATTGCAATTCCAATCGTTTACACTGCGCTATAACAAATGTGTAACGAGAAGAGAGTGAATTGTGAGCCAACGTAAAACTGCCTCTAGCCCAAAAGCCACTGCCGCCCGTGAAATTATCGAAGGTTTGCAGCACTACTTTGTCAGTGAACTCAGCCAGCAAGGCGAGCGCTTGAACACCGCGTTTAAGCCATTTGCACCCATTGAATGGTTGCGAGACGCAGGAGTGCATGGCGGTGGGGTTCGCTACATGGCGCAGGATGCACTGTTTAATCGCGCGTCGGTTAATATGTCGCAAGTGTTTTACGAAGACTTGGACAATAAGCCGCTTAATAGTGCTACCGCTATTTCAACCATTATCCACCCGCGCCATGCGCGCACCCCGTCGATTCACATGCATATCAGTTGGACTGAGCTTAAGTCGGGTGAAGGCTATTGGCGTTTAATGGCGGACTTGAATCCCGCCATTAATAATGACGCCGACAAGCAGTTTTTTGCCGCCGCACTAGAGGCGGCCAGCGGTGAATTCTATGCGGATGGGGCAGCGCAAGGCGACAGGTACTTCTATATTCCTGCTCTCGGGCGGCATCGTGGCATTACGCACTTTTATTTGGAGCAATTTACCACCGGAGACTGGCAAGCTGACTGCGACTTGGCGGATCGTTTCGGGCGTGCCGCCATCGACGCCTATTGCCAGCTTTTTTACGCCAACCAAACCTCTGGCGAACCGGTCACCGCGCAGCAACAACGACAGCAGCTCGATTACCATACGCTGTACTTTTTACAGGTGCTCACCCTTGATCGCGGTACCACCTCGGGATTGCTGTCACACAGCCATAACGATGTTGGCACACTAGGTTCGCTTCCTCATACAATTAACCGCAGCCTGCTGGCGAGTTGGGTCGACGTTGTGCCCGCGCCGCAAGGCGAACTGCTCAGGGCTTTTTTGACTATTTTACCCGAAGGCAGTGAGGTGGAAATCGACGATGCGGTTAAACAGCAGCTTGCTGATGCGGTGCGTGCTTTTTACCAGCAGCACCCACAGGCGATCGACCTACAGGCGCGTGGCGATGTTATTCCGCCAACCCTGCAAAACCACGGTACCGCGGCGAAATAGTCGCCAGAGCAAGCCCTCAGATGCAGGCTTGCTCGGTTGTTTGAACAGTTGCCGATACCGCCCCCTCCGACGGCTTTCGCGCCGTCTTTCTCGCTCATGTTCGTTCTATTGATGGCCAAGTAGGCCATGCGAAAGAATTAAGTCGCTGCTCGTCGCGCCAAAGCGCCCAGATCGGCGTTGCATAGCTTGAAATTGCACAACTCTTAATGTGCTTTCCCGCCTTGATCAGGACCGACTAACGGTGCTTTTGAGAGACCGAGCTTGCCGTATGGATTATTTGCTGCCTGTTAAACGCGCTATTTTTCGATAGATATTTACCTGTTGCCGCGCTTATATTATTGTAAAGGCAACTATTCAGCTAAATAACAATTAGGCAATTGAATGGGTGCTGGTTGATTATTTTCTAGGCGTTGAAGCGCCGGCTCTGGCAGGGCTTGCAAAGTGTTCGAAAATTGCGGGAGCAGGATTTTTCAGAGCGCTTGATTGAATAGTGCCCATGCTTTGGCAGGACAAGCAATGGTAGGCATCGCCCAGAGCGAGATGTCGAGAAGGCTTGACCGGCCTGGGCAATAATTAACCAGCGCCCACTTTAGTGGGCCACTGAGTCGTTACTTGTAAAGAAGTTATTGTTCAATAGCCCAGTCGCAAGCATGCAGGCGTTTATGTTGACCTGTTTTGTGCAGGGTTTTGTGCCTAGTTGCGACCCGACTCCCTTACCTTTAACCTTGTGCGTATCGCACGGAGTGTTCAGTTTTATGCAAGACACCATGATTCGCGTGGAAGATTATTACAGCAAAGAAAGCTTTGCCCGTTTTAAGGCTTTTGCGGATACCCAAGAAACCCCCTTTGTGGTGATCGACAATCGCATTGTGCGCAACCATTATGATGAGCTGGTGGGTGCCTTTCCTTTCGCTAAAGTGTATTTTGCGGTTAAGGCTAACCCCGATGCCAAAATTATTGCCATGTTGCACGAGGCGGGCTCTAGTTTTGATATTGCGTCGGTATATGAATTGGATCGTGTCCTCGGCTTGGGGGTTGACCCGTCGCGCTGTAGCTACGGTAACACCATTAAAAAGCGCAAAGACATCCGCTATTTTTATGAAAAAGGCGTGCGCTTATTTGCCACCGATTCTGAGGCAGATTTGCGCCATATCGCGCAACAAGCCCCCGGCGCCAAAGTCTATGTGCGCGTGCTGACCGAGGGCAGCCACACGGCGGACTGGCCGTTATCGCGCAAGTTTGGCTGCCAGGTGGAAATGGCCATTGAGCTCGTTGCGCTCGCCAAAGAACTAGGTTTAGAGCCCTATGGCTTGTCGTTTCACGTGGGCTCTCAGCAGCGCGATATCGGTGCTTGGGATGCAGCCATTGGCAAGATGAAAACCGTATTTGACCGCTCGCTAAGAGAGCAGGGCATACAGCTTAAGATGTTGAATCTCGGCGGTGGCTTTCCGGCCAATTACTTGTCGAGAACACACGACTTGGCCACCTATGCCGAAGAGATCAAGCGCTTTTTACAGGAAGACTTTGGCGATGAACTACCGGAGATCATCTTAGAGCCGGGTCGATCGTTATGTGCAAATGCGGGCATATTGGTGAGCGAAGTCGTGCTGGTGTCTCGCAAATCGCATACCTCACTACACCGCTGGATCTATACGGATGTCGGTAAGTTTTCTGGCTTGATCGAAACCTGGGGCGAGGCCATTAAGTTTCCAATCTACACCGATGTAGACGGTACCTACGAGGAGTGTGTGCTTGCTGGGCCCACTTGTGATAGTGCTGATATCATGTACGAAGATTACAAATACGGTTTACCGATGGAGCTCGATACCGGTGATCGCATTTATTGGTTGTCAACGGGAGCCTATACCACATCCTACAGCGCCGTGGAGTTCAATGGCTTCCCGCCGCTTAAGCAATTTGTATTAGATGATTAATGCACTGAGGCACCGATTTAAACCGGTGCTATCGCAGTATTTGCGCAATCTCGATGGCTGAGACGAGCGCGCCTAGCGCTGAGGCGTGTGGCTAAAGTTAACCTTTAACCTTTAAAACAGAGATGGAAAATGATGAATAAACTAATCCCACTGGCACTATTAACGATTGCGCTGACTGGCTGCTCCAAACACAGCGAGCTGCACGACTCCATGGAAGATATGGGGGGGGCGTACAAAGCTATGCGCGACAGTGACGACTTAGCGCAAATCAAAAAAGAGTGGGACACTTTTAAAGCGTCGTTGGATGTTGCAGGTGCGCAAATGGTCAAACCAGAAGATCAAGCGACATTTGATGAGGGTATAGATGAGTTGACCGCCGCCGTTGCCAGCGTAGATGCGGCCATCGCGTCGGGCAATGTGATGAAAACCAAAGAGTTGCTAAAAGGCTTCGGCGATATGCGCAAGGAATACCACGATAAGTTAGGTGTTAAAAAGGACTAAACTACGCTTAAAGTGTTGATTGCGGGTTGAGCCTCCTGTTTTGAGTACCACTCGCAGCAGAAAGATTGGTGTCTTTCGATTGCACTAAAACCAAACAAGGGCTGTTTAGGCTAGAAAACATTTATGTGTCGCCTAGCTCTCAGCTATTCCTTTTATGCCGCCTCGACTCCTTGTAATCATACTGAACAGGGGTGATTACCCAGTGGCAACCACTACTCTGATTGGGGTGCTACTAAGACTGACTTGTAACTTGGTAGTACCGCTGTTAGCCGTAAGAACACGCTTAAAGCCTAGGCTCTTACCTCTTCTCGGCAAGTGCTGTTGGTTGCATTGAGTTGTGTGCCACACTTTACGGAATACCCCAAGGAGCCGAGTGTGTTTTCTTGTAGTGCGCTTTCAGATAGCTCAACTTGTATTGATAGCATGTCGGGCCGAAACTACGACGTTGCGACCACACTGCGTTTTATTGCCATTTCGCTGATTGTGTTTGGGCACTTTGGTGCTCTTGATTATGGAGGGGGAGGCCCGCACCTACTGATGGTGATTGTTGGGTTTAATATTGCGTCTTTTAAGCTAAAAAAAATTGTAAAGACGGGGAGCATATTTCCGGTGGCGCTAATGATCCTGAAGGTTGCCGTGCCCACAGTGGTTTACACGGCGCTACTCCACTTTGTGTTTGGTCCTTTCACTTGGCAGAATCTACTCTTAATTGGAAACTTCTTTACAGAAAGAAACCCAAATGGTTTTGGGTACTGGTTTATTGAAGTCTATGTGCAAATTCAGTGTGTACTGATGGCGCTTCTTGCCGTGCCTGCTGTTCGCCAGATGGCCACCAGTAATATTCGATTGACGTCGTATTTATTTGTCATCTCTTCGAGTTCAATAATGCTGGTGTGCATCTCTGTGTGGGACACCTCTCAGTGGCACGATCGACTACCTTGGCTCTTACTTTGGGCAATTGCTTTCGGGTTTGCTGCAAGATTTTCCGAAAATTTGATTGACAGGATTTTATTAGTTTGTGCATTTACTGTGTTGTCACTGTTTTATATGCAAGGTATTAGCTGGGTTTTAATTTTGGGTTACGCACTTTTAGTGTTCAACCCTGGCGTCCGCTTGCCGGTGGGTGTGTCGACGGTTGTAAACTATATTGCGGCTGGCTCGTTATTTATCTACTTGACACACTTTCAATTCGCATCCGCCGTTGAGAAACTCATGGGCCCATCGCCCTGGGTCAGTGCAATTGTTGCTTTGACCGGAGGCGCAACTTTGTTTCACATCTATAATCGAGTGATTAACAAACCGGTTACGGCGAATTTACGCAATAAAGGCTACGTGGTTTAGCACTTTTGCGTGCTGCCGTAGCGTTTAGGTTATCGTTTTGTAACTATTCAACTAAATAAAAATTGTACCAATTCAGCCATGCATAAATAGGCCGGAAAATTGATTATTTTCTGGGCCGCTCGAGCCATCCTTGGGCACTACTTTATGCTTTGGCAGGGCAGCAAATGGTCGACATCACCTGGAACCAGATGTTGAGAAGGTTTGAATGGCCTAGACAATAATTAGCCAGTGCCCAATTTAATGAGCTGCTGAATAGTTGCATATTCTCTTCATTTAACTCGGTGCCCTAAGTGGCACTACTTGCTTCCCCATAGGGTAGCGATTGCGCGGTTGTTGCCTAAAAGGCCGACAATCAGGCAAAGGCTACCACCGGCAAAGAATACGATAACGGGGATCCAAGCGCCAATGTGCATGGAGGCGCTAACGCCCTCGGCGGAGGCGTCGGTAGGGGCGGCGAGTTCGGCAATACTGACAGCGCCAACGCCGGATGCGATGGCAATCACCCAGAATAGCGCGCCAACGGCAATTAACGCTGCGCGGTGAGACTTGCGGTAATTAAAATCTCCTTGGCCTGATTCAAAGCGATTGAGTATGGGGGCAAAGATTTTTCTTAAATGCTGTTTCATAGTGGGCCTTTGGGGGGGATTGATGGGTTGCTCAGCAAGGGGCGTGGTTTAGTTTGCAAACTGTTATTCCGTCCAATACCAACTGGTGACATTGTAGCGGTATTGTGGGTTGCCGCCAGCGGTTAAGGGGGCTACCCAATGCTCTGAGCCCTTGGAGGAGGGGTCGAATAAAACGCAGCGGTTATACAAAGGCGCTATGCGAATAGAGTGTTTACCGTCGCCCCTAAAAAACAGCTCGCCGCCGGCGTTAGCCGTCCAGCGCTTATTCAAATACAACAACATACACACCTGTCTTCCCGGTGAGTCGTCGGCATGTAGCCGCACAAAATCGCTAGTATCCATGCGAAAGTAGTTAGTATTGATTAAAGGGTTCGTCACATTCACGTCAGTAAGCTGGCTATTAAAAATAGCGGACAAAAAGCGCATAAATTCTTCGCCGCGCAAAAATGATAAAAACGCATCGGCCGCGTTTGATGGTTGGCCAACAGAGGCTTCGCGCTGCCATAGGTCGCGCTGGACGAAGCGCTGTTCATCGCAAGCTTCTTGCCACTCGGCACGGTCTACATACAAGGCCGAGTAGGTATGTTGTTGCGTGCACCAGCGCTGTGGCTGATGCAAAACGGACATCACCTCGTCGAGTTTGACCCCCTCAAATAGGTTATCAATTATCACATGCGCTGGGCTGGCGCTTCGTAATGCCGCGCGATAGCACGTGATTGCCGCTTGCGTGGCAAGCGGTTGGTTTAGCCACATAGGTAATTGCCCAAATGTTTGCCGTGGAAAGAGTTACTTAGGGCGGCATAATACCGGATTTGTGCGAAGGTTCGATAAGTGCTCAGGCAAATCGAGCGCGGGCGCATTATTTTCCAGTGTTATGGATTAGAGTCCCATTTTGGTTACATTAGTCCATTAAATCGCTCTAATGTATCTTATTTTGAGCATTGTAAAGGCTATGTTGATGGTTTGTCTTTAAGGTGCTAAATTGAACCCTTTAGTCGCATTAAAGTCGATTAATGTAACCTATAGGGGATTTTGCATGGTAACTCAAAAGTCCGCTGCTGCGTATGCAGAAGAGCTAGGTGAGCGTTTGCGGCAGGCGCGGTTGAATCGCAATCTTACGCAGTCTGAGGTGGCCGGTCTTGCCGGCGTGGCGCGCAAAACAGTGTTGAATGCCGAAAAAGGCAAAGCGCAGCTTGAAACCTTTATCGCGATATTAATAGCACTTGACCTCACCGTACAGCTGGATGTGTTTCTTCCCGCTCAGCAAGTGTCGCCTGTGCAGCTGGCTAAACTACAGGGTAAAAAACGTCAACGAGCATCGGGTCAGTGTCGAGCGAGCGACGAGGATGCATCCGCATGGTAATGGAAGTCGTCAATATTACTTACCTAGCGCACGACGTTGGCGCGCTGAGTTTTGATAGCGATAACGGCTTAGGTGCTTTTGAATATAGCGCGAGCTTTTTAAAAAAAGGCATCGAGCTATCGCCGCTGAAAATGCCGTTATCAAAACAAATCTTTAGCTTTCCTGAACTTAACTTTAATACTTACAAAGGGTTGCCGGGTTTAATCGCAGATTCACTGCCCGATGATTTTGGTAACGCGGTTCTAAATGCGTGGGTGGCGGGGCAGGGTAAATCGCCCAGTGATATTACGCCATTGCAGCGGTTACAATACACGGGCAAGCGCGGCATGGGCGCCCTGGAATACGCGCCTGCCACAAAAATGCGCGGTCTAAATGCTTCGCAGCCCGTGGAGATTCAATCGCTGGTTGCGATTGCCCAAGAAGTGCTCGATGCACGCGGCGAATTTAAAGTCGCGCTTAGTCGTCGTGGGCAAGAAGATCGCGAAGCTATGTTGGCGCTCCTGTCGGTGGGGACCAGTGCGGGCGGGGCGAGGCCTAAGGCCGTGCTGGCCTTTAACGACGATTTTACCCAAGTGCGCTCGGGGCAAACCACCGTGCCCGATAATTTCAGCCACTACTTAGTGAAGTTCGACGGCGTGAGCGAGCACAATACCCAGCAAGAAACCTTTGGCGACCCCATGGGCTATGGCGCCATGGAGTACGTGTATTACCTGATGGCGCTGCAATGCGGTATCGATATGGCGCCGTGCCATTTGCTGCCCGAGGGCGATAGACGGCATTTTATGACCCAGCGCTTCGATAGGGTGGGCCAGCAAAAAGTCCATGTGCAAACGCTCAACGGTTTGGCGCATGTGGACTACAAAAAGCCGGGCACATTCTCTTATGCTGAGTTGTTTGACGTAGCTCGGCAACTCAAGCTCTCCGCCGTCGATGCGCAGCAGTTATTTAAGCGCATGGTGTTTAATATTATCGCCAGAAACCACGATGATCACGCCAAGAATTTTGCGTTTATGCTAAAAAACAATAAATGGTTGCTCACCCCTGCCTACGACCTAGCCTACAGCTATAAGCCGAGTAGCCCTTGGGTCAATAGCCACTGGATGAGCTTAAATGGCAAGCGAGATGATTTTACGCGAGCGGATTTTTACAGCCTCGAAAAGCTCAGCCCGCTATTTACTCGCCGCAAAATTGATGGCGTTGTGGATGAGACGATCGAGCATGTATCGCGTTGGCCGGAATTGGCCAAAGAGTGGGGCGTGCCGAAAGGGTTGATTGAAGTGGTTCGATCGAACTTGCGGCTTGGGATTTAAGTGCTCCAATACTTGGGAAATAGTCACACCACTTCTAAGTGATAACCGTTCTTCCCGGCTGAGGTGTTGCAATACGCACGGATTGTATTGAAAATGCTGTGGGCTTTCGGTTGATTCGTGACGGGGGTAGCCCACTATCAGTGCGGATGCGCAAAACAGTAAAGCTTTGTCTATCTAAAACTAAAAATGTGAGTGTAATGAGTAAGCTAGTCCAAAAAAGCAAAAAGAAGGCGAAAGCTAAGCAGAAAACGCCAGAGGGTATGTTCAATGAGGCGTTGGAGCGCTACCAGCGTTTTAAGCATAAAAACGCCAAGTTCGAACAGGAAATGCGTGATCTTATTGCGCGTGTGCGATTGCAGGTTGACGAGTACGAAATCGCTAAGCACGAGCAGGTTTATGCCTTAACCCAGAAGTTGATTCCATTTTTTAGCAAAAAATCGCTGTCCGAGTATCTGCGCGAAGCGCTGTTTGACTGGATTGATCACAATATGTGCATGCTTGCTTTCGGCCCCTATGCAGAGCATTTTGATATGGACGTTTTAGAGCGCTTGCTAGCCGAACACTGCGACCAACACAGTCAAAACCGCCAAGAAAAGACGCTGAATAAGCTCGCCAAAGACGGTGTCGATGAGCAGATGATCGCCGAGCTGCGCGAATTAGGCGATAAAGCGCGGCAGGCAAGTTCGCCCGAAGAGTTTGAGGACTTATTGCGCCAAGTGCTAGAGGAGGCGATGGAGGAGTCTGACGAATTTGACGAGCCGGCATCGCCAGAGGCCGATTTATTTGAAGGCTTATTTGGCGAAAATGCAGGCGCTGAGTTTAGTGAAGATGACGGTTTTTTCGACAACGGTAACGACGAGTTCGAGGACCTATTTGGCGAGGAGGATCGGCAGCACAAAGCGTTGGATCGGCTGTTTAAGGCCTCGAGTATCAATAAAATATTCCGGCGCATCACCAAAAAAATTCACCCCGATTTAGAGTCGGATGAAGGTAAAAAAGCCGAGCGACACCAGCAAATGTGTCAGCTGATTGAAGCGCGTGAAAATAAGGATATTGCCTACATCTTGCAGTTGTACAAAGATACATTTGGTACCTTGCCAGAGCAATTTCCCGAGCAGGACTATGTCAATTTAACGCAAATCCTCAAAGCGATGACTGAGCGGCTTGCCGAGCAAAAGCTCGATGCGCTAGCGTCGATCCCTTTTGGCGACGTTTATTATGATATGTTTTACCGTAAAACTAAGCTGCAAGAGGCGGCAGCGGTGCGCAGTCATATACAGAGGCTCAAGATGTTTACCAAGGGCTATCAGCAAGCGCGTGCCGAAATCACCAGTATTGCGTCGCTTAAGCCTTACCTTCAGGACCGCATGGAGTACGCGCAGTTGCAAGCCTTAGGGTATGACGAAGATGATATTTTTTGAGGGGCAGCTGACTTACGCCAGCCGGTTAAGCCCATCGACGCGAATCGACTTCTCTCGCTCAAACCATCTCGACAGCCTGCTCCACCGATAATAACTGCACCTCGACATTATGCTCCTGCAATATCTAATAAAGAGCATCCGTGCCCCGTGCGTTATTCTAATTGACGGCTTCCCTGTAGCGATGCGATGTCTACCATTGACTGTCCTACCGGAGCCGGGCATTCCACACGTGTTTCTGACGCGTGAGGGCCTGAAAAAACGATTCCCGACGGCTTTTTAGGGTTGGGGCGGTTGCTTTCCAAGCGCCATGCCATAAAGCGGTCGCCATGTCGAAAATTAATAATTCATAGAGTGATAAAGCTAAACCATGACGAGAAAAATATTGTCTTTAACGGCGAAAAGAAATAAGGCGCCTAAGCACAGTGATGAAGCGGCCAAAGTCAAAGCCGATGTCGACCCCCAGAAGCGATTTGCCAGCGGTACAGCGATTAATCCCTCTGAATGTATCCGCCTAGAGCTAGGCTCTAAGGAACTAGCCGCGCGTGCGATCGATTTATTCGCGCCCATCGGAATGGGGCAGCGCGGTTTGATCGTTGCACCACCGGGTTGCGGAAAAACCACGCTTTTAAAACAGCTTTGCCAAGCGGTTGGGCAGGCTTACCCCGAGATAAAACTATATGCCTTGCTTATTGATGAGCGCCCCGAAGAAGTGACGGATTTTAAACGCAGCGTACCGGTAGAAGTACATGCCTCGTCTTCCGACGAAAGCTACGCGCACCACGTCCGCGTGGCAAATGAGCTTCTTGATACTGCCCGTCGCGAAGCCGGTGAAGGCCAAAATGTGATGATTGTTATTGACTCGCTTACACGGCTTGCTCGAGTGCATAATGCAGAGCAAAAGGGTGGTGGGCGAACAATGTCTGGAGGGCTCGACACTAGAGCTATGGAAATACCCCGAAAACTGTTTGGTGCAGCACGCAATATTGAAAACGGCGGCTCGCTTACCATTCTGGCGACCATACTCGCGGATACCGGAAGTCGAATGGATCAAGTCATTTTTGAGGAGTTTAAAGGCACGGGCAATATGGAAATTGTACTATCGCGTGATATTGCCAGTCAGCGGATATTCCCCGCGCTGGATATCGCCAAAAGCAGTACGCGTCGCGAAGAGTTGCTGATAGACAGCAAAGATATCGAAAAAGTAAAAAGTTTGCGCAGAGCCCTTACCCGTCTTAAGCCCGCCGAAGGCGCTAAAAAGCTGGTTGAATTACTCGAAGCCTATGCAACCAATGCAGAATTGTTAAATTGCGAGGGGCTGGCGCCGCGATGACGCTAAAACGCATTTTGGGCTGTACTAACTGATTTCGCCGCTTAGTGCTGTAGGCGCTAAAGCTTGCTATTGCCCGTTAACGTTAGCGCTTCCCCGCTAACGGCTGAACATTTACTCAAAGAATAAGCGAAACCCCCAATGCCCTCTTTAGACGATGACGTTACCTTGATTATTGACGAGTGTGTTTCCGGTCAACAACTGACGCGCTTTAAATGTTATGCCGAAGAACAGGGCATTTGTTTTAATAAAGAGCTTATGGTCTCAGCGCAGTATTCTGGTATGCCGGATGCACAGATTATTCATCACCTTTTAAATAAACAGACATTATTGTTGACCAATGATAGGCCTTTTCATAATAAAGTGCTGAGCAAGTCGCTTAGGTCCTATTTTGTCGACGACGATAGCATCACTTATAATGCCTTGGCTGGAATAAAGGTTAAAGCTGACACCCCTCTGACTAAAAAGACGAAAGAGCTAAAGTCGAATTATCGCCATGTCAACCCCCAAATTAGATACGCGCTACTGCCTTCATCCAATAAAGATTTAAAGCGTTTATCAAAGAAGTGCCGGCGCATTCGCAATCATTTTGACGGGCTCGATAACCTAGAACGTGTAGCGGTAACTGTTTCGCGACGAACGTTTAACGGGGCGCAGTTAATAGGGGTGAAAATCCGTGTGTCTTCGACTGTAGGGCTTGAGGCCTTAGATGCGAGTGAAAGTTATATATTGGAAGCCTGTGAACCAAAGCAGGCCGGTTTGATCGCTTTAAATTACAGTCTTATTACCGTTATATTGTTAATGCTTAATGGCGTAAAAACCGAGATATTTTTTGATGCGGACGCCATTACATTACCCGATATTAGCGATCAAAGCGAAGTCGCTAAGAATGACTATTTGGCTTTATATTCTAAACTCAGTGACACCTTTACGCAGCTTGCGTTTACCTCTGTGCACAAGGGGGCGCGTATTGAAAAACTGCGTTTAAGGCTTTTTGATTTGATTCGCAGTGATAGCAATGAAATTAAGCTTGGGAATATTAAAGACGCTATAAATAACTGTCTCTAAAAGCTCGCGGCTGCTTGAAAGGGCTGGGCTAGCGAATAGCTACTTGACAGTCTGAGTCCCGAATACCATCACTGAATCTCCTACGCTACGAGGCAGCAGTCATGAATAATGTAGCCGTTGTACCGAGGGATAACCCAGCTTGGGTGCACCACCTTTAAACCGGGCATCTGGCATTGCGGGGACGAGTAGTTACGCCTAGGCACAACGGGCCTGATCACAAGGTAATTAGGCCCGCGAAGTTGGGAATCCTAATCGCTCACTTTACGGCCTTTTTAGGCAATAACACCCACGTCACCCCTTGTGACTTCATCTTGCCTGCCATGTCAGCGGCATAGGCGCCGCTGCCCCAAAACACATCGCCGCGCAGCGGGCCTTTGATGGCGCTGCCGGTGTCTTGGGTGACTAAAAGTTTGTTAAGTGGCGACGCATTGATCGGGTTTTCGGCACTGATGTATAGCGGTAAGCCGTAGTGCCAATAGGCAGGGTCGACGGCGATCGAGTGCTCTGCGGTAAGCGGTACGCCGTGGGCGCCAACGGGGCCTGTTGTCTCGAGTGGCCGAAAAAAGATATAGGATTGATTGAGGTTCATAACGCTCTGGGCGCGCTTGGGGTTGTTGGCGAGCCATGCCCGAATGCTTTGCATGGATACCGTTGCCGCGTCTAATTCACCTTGTTCAATAAGCGGCTTACCAATGGCGGTATAAGGTTGGCCATTGCGACCGGCAAAGCCAACTCGCATTGTCTCGCCGTTACCTAAATCGAGTAGGCCAGAACCTTGAATATGTAAAAAGAATACATCCACGCTATCGGCGGCCCATGCGATAGGTTTGGCAGGGATGCCTTTATGGTGAATTTCTTCGCGAGTCCAATAAGGTTTAAGTTGCTGGCCGTCGACGCGCCCCCATAGCTTTTTACCTTGCCATTCGCTATCAAAGTCGCCCAGATTAACGGTGATAAGGTCGTCGGGTAGCGCGTAAATCGGCGCATTAAAGCCTGTCGTTTGCGTGCGCGAAGCCTTTAATTCCGGCTCGTAATAGCCGGTGAAAAAACTCTCCCGCGAGCCGTCGAACCGCGCCGTAAATACCTCAAAGTGTTGCTCAAAGTACTGCCGCGCACTGCCGTGCCATGTGGCGGCTTGTGTGCAGGCATATTGAAGGTCGGCCAGCGACAACATGGGCTGGTTTTGATGTGAACTTAGGCTATTGCGGGCTAAAATTTTACCGCAGGAGTTTTTAAACGCGAGCAGCGCACCTTGCGGATCTGACGCGCTCCAGTTTGGCAGTGCTTGAAACGAGGATTGTTCCAAGCTTATCGTTTTTGCTTTTTGCGGCGCTTTTTGACTCGAGGTGCACGCGCCGAGGGCAAGTGTGATGGCGATTAAAAGAATATGTGGGTATAGCACTCTATTGCATAGCATTGGGTTTGTCATTTAGAGTCGGTCGTTTTTTGCGGGCGCTGGGCAGGCGTTAGCCGCTGTGGTGTAAGGGTTATATTGGCGGGTATGATATAGGAAATATGTTGTTAGGGTAGTGGGCTATGGGCGGATTTTGCACCTACCAGCTTTACGCCCAGTAACGCCAACCTTTTCGGGTTCGGGTTACCGGGGCGTCTTTAACGAAAGTGGCGGGCGAGTGGCAAAATTGCTTTGTCTAGCCCTTTTAGCGCCGACCTTTTGGCGGCGTTAATGCCACGTCCATTCGGTAATCTCTTTAGGGTCAGTGCCGTGAGTGTGCGCGTGATTTAAGTGCTCAATAATTAAGTGTTGCATTTGTTGGCGTAAATGAGCCGCCCGCGCTTGAAGTTTTGGCACGCGATCAATGACATCAATCACCAGACTGAAACGGTCAATTTGGTTAATGATGGCAAGCTCCAGCGGGGTGTTGATGTTGCCTTTTTCTTTGTAACCATGCACGTGAAAACGTTGCGGGTTAGAGCGTTTGTAGGCCAGCTTGTGAATAAGCCACGGGTAGCCGTGGAAATTAAATATCACCGGTTGGTGTTCGGTAAATAGTGTATCGAAGTCGTTGTGGTTTAAACCGTGAGGGTGCTCTTCGTTGGACTGTAATTTATAAAGGTCAACCACGTTGATAAAGCGCACCTTTAGCTCGGGCAGCGCGTCGCGCAAGATAGCGGTCGCTGCCAGCGATTCCATGGTGGGAATATCACCGCAGCAAGCCATGATAACGTCAGGGTTGTTCAGGCCACTGGGTTCACAGGCATCCACTTGTTGGTCTGAGCTTGCCCAAGGCCAAATGCCAATGCCTTTTTGGCAATGTAGTTTTGCCTCTTCAATCGATAGGTACTGAAGGTGTTTTTGTTTGTCGGCGATAATTAAATTAATGTAATTTTTGCTGCGCAAGCAGTGATCGCTTACCGACAACAGACAGTTGCCATCGGGAGGGAAATAAATACGTGTGACATCGGCGCTTTTATTGGTTAATAGGTCGACAAAACCCGGGTCCTGATGAGAGAAACCGTTGTGATCTTGTCGCCATACAACGCTAGACAATAATAGTGTTAAAGAAGAAATGGGGGCTCGCCAAGGGACGTGGTTCTTGCTGATATCCAACCATTTGGCATGTTGGTTAATCATGCTGTCGATAACGTGGGCAAACGCTTCATAGGTATGAAATAAACCGTGCCTGCCGGTCAGTAGGTAACCTTCTATCCAGCCTTCGAGAGTATGCTCGCTGAGAATTTCCATAACACGGCCACTGGGAGATAAGTTGGCGCCATCGGCATCACTGGCAACATTTTCAGCCATCCACGTTTTACCGGTAACCTCGTAAACGGCATCGAGTTTATTGGATGCCGTTTCATCGGGGCCGAATAAACGAAAATTATCAGGGTTGTTGCGGATAATATCGCGCAGAAAGCACCCCAAAATTCCAGTATTGCTGACGCTATGCGCCCCGGGATGTTCGACCTTAAAAGCGTAGTCGCTAAAGTTTGGGAGTTTCAAGGCTTTGCGCACTGTGCCGCCATTGGTTATGGGGTTGGCACTCATGCGTAAAGTGCCTTTGGGGGTTAATGTCAAATAATGCTCATGAAGCCTGCCAGCACTATTGAAAAGCTCATCAGGGTGATAGCTTTGTAGCCAGTCCTCTAGCTGTTTTAAATGTTCGCTATTGCCGTGAATATTTGACAGGGGCACCTGATGCGCGCGCCAGGTGCCAGTGACTTGATGCCCATCGACAGATGCTGGCCCAGTCCAGCCTTTGGGCGCCCTTAATATGATCATAGGGAAGGTGGGTCGCTGAGTTTCACCTTGCCGTGCGTTTTCTTGAATTTGTCGGATTTTTTGAATGCTGCTATCTATGGCGCATGCCATGGTTTGATGCATGGCGGTAGGCTCTTCCCCGCTAACCAAAATGGGGTCATAACCGTAGCCTTTGAAAAGACAAAGCAGTTCCTCTTCCGGTATACGCGCCAAAATGGTCGGGTTGGCAATTTTATACCCATTTAAGTTTAATATGGGTAGCACAGCACCGTCGCGTTGAGGGTTTAAAAATTTATTCGAATGCCAAGCGGCCGCTAGAGGCCCTGTTTCTGCCTCTCCATCCCCTACAACGCAGGCAGCAATTAAATCAGGGTTGTCAAAAACCGCGCCATAGGCGTGTGACAAACTGTAGCCGAGTTCGCCGCCTTCGTGAATAGACCCGGGCGTTTCAGGCGTGCAATGGCTTCCGATACAACCCGGGAACGAAAACTCCCGAAAGAATCGCTGCATGCCTTCTGCGTCTTGGCTTTTGTCGGGGTAGACTTCTGAATAGGTGCCTTCGAGGTAAGCTGGCGCGAGCACGCCGGGCGCTCCGTGACCCGGGCCTGCGATAAAAAGCATGTTGAGCTCGTCGCGCACGATTGCGCGGTTGAGGTGTGTATAGCAGAAGCTAAGTGCCGGTGATGCTCCCCAGTGACCGAGTAGTCGCTTTTTAATGTCACTGTCTTTTAAGGGGGTTTTTAAAAGCGGGTTATCCTGCAAGTAAATCATGCCGGCTGCAAGGTAATTACACGCCGACCAAAAGCCGTGCAGGATATTCAGTTCGTCGTTACTCAGTGTTGATTGTGTGCGCATGCTAAGTCCTTAACATTGGGCGGTAGATATACGGCATTTAACGGTTACGGCTGCTTCTTGCCGACTAGGGTGTTTGGAGCTGCTGGCTTTGCTCGGCCATGACGGCCATTTCATCAGTGGCTATTCGCCAAACTTCTAGGGCGCTTTCATCACTGGATAAGCGCAGGCTCTGTGAAGATGGCGCAAGAGGCTGGTCTCCATAGCGAACCCCTAGCCAATATAACTTATCGAGAATACGTTGCCTGATTGTGACACTGTTTTCACCGACACCACCTGTGAACACAATGCCGTCAAGGCCTTCGAGATCAGCGGCAATTTTGCCAATGTGTTGCACAACTTGGGCGATAAAGTAGTCAATAGCAAGGCCCGCCTCCTGAGTGTGACTTTCTAACAATTTTTGCATATCACCCGTTTCTTCGCTGAGACCTTTGAGCCCTGAGTTGCGATACAGCTTATTTTCGATAGCGTCGATAGATAAGCCGTTTTCGCGCAGCCAATACAAAATGACGCTAGGGTCGATTTGCCCACAGCGCGTGGCCATCGGTAAGCCATCGAGCGCTGAAAAGCCCATCGTACATATTTCGCTCTTGCCGTTTTTGATCCCGCACAAACTTGCGCCACTTCCGAGATGGGCAATTAACCAGCGTCCATTGTGTCGCGCAGAGAGTTTGGTTAGCTGCTGCGCGACATACTGGTACGACAAGCCATGAAACCCATAGCGCTGAATGCCGTTGTGATAATCTTCTTTAGTGAGCCCATAAACTCGATTTCTTAGCGGTATCGTCTGGTGAAATACCGTATCAAAATGGGCGGTATGCAGAGCATTCGTCAATAGGTCTCGGCTGGCAGCGATGAAGGCGAGGCTCACTGGCATGTGCAGCGGAGCAAAGCCCTTGAGCTGCGTGAGCTGGTCAAGAGCTTTCTTATCGACAATACAGGGGCTTTGGAAGTGCTGCCCACCGAATACGACACGATGGGCGACACGACTAATCTGTAAAGGGTCGATCCCCTGTTCGATCAGCGACTGCATTAGCCTATTCATTATGGCTTTGGCGTCCTGCTGGGTAAAGTTCTCGAGTGCTTGGCTTTGGTAGTGCAGTTGTGCACGGTGTTGTTGTACCTGATTGCCATCGTAAACACTGTACTTGATGGACGATGACCCAGTATTAATGCAGAGCGTTAATGCCGGCATAATAAGACTCTCAGCGGGTTGTTGTAGCCTATAGCTTGGCTGTATTTAAGCTGAGTGTAAATGTGAGTGTCGCAAAAGTCTAAACAAACCCGCGAAACGCACCAGCGCTTTTCGCTAATACATGCCTTGTAACAGTTGGCTTCGCGTTAATGTCGCCGCTAAAAAGGCTTTCGGCATATACAGCATTAACCGTAAAGCGTCACACGGTTTGTTAAATCTGTTGTGGTTAAAAAATGCATCGCGTAGGCTTTTTCTTTTACACAGCGAAACGCTTACATTCACAGGTCCATAAGTTCTTCACAGACCTATCACATGACCCTAGGGGAATTCATATGCGTGCTTTTGGCCGCCTTAGCAGTATCGCTCGTTTGTTGGCGTTGATAGGTGGTGTGGTGTTCTAAGTTCCTGTAGCCAGCTGCTGGCGCCCAATGTATCTTGCTGGCCGTCACCTTAAGGGAAATCGTCTTTAAAAGCTTACATCAATTGACATAAGCTTTTAAAGAGCCACGCATAATAGTTTTATTGAATACTATTGTAGTACTGGATAACACTGACAATTCGCCCTTGAGACAATGCCGACTGAACTTCATTAGAGGTCATGCCAATATTCAATGGTGCATTGTTGACATTGAGATCGATATACAGGCTTCCCGCCTGTGCATATGCATCGTTCCATTCTGTCATGGCATCGTTAATATCGAGAGCAATTGCATCAAAATCGCCGCCTTGCTCATCTGAAATGGCCGAGGTGATATCGCTGATTGCAGAGGTTACGTCATTTTCAAGGGTTTGCCATTCCTCCAAAACAGCCTGTAAGCTGGCTTCCACTTGCTGGGTTCCTTCGGCCAGCTGAGCAAAACTCTGTGACAGTATTTGCAAAGTCGAGACATCGGCCGTGAGTTCGCTCATGTTATCTTGCTTGTCTTGAATGCTTTTTTTATCAGCCTTAATCTTCGCTGCATCCAATGCAATAAGCGTCGTCGAGACCGCCACCACAGGGCCAAGTGCAAACCAGGCGAATAAGCCTTCAGGGAAAGCAACAATAGATACTACAACACCTAAGGTAATCGCAGATGCGTCAACAATACCTAGAATAACTATACTCGCGGTTAACGAGTCGATATCGTCTTGTAAGTGTTTAATAGCTTGTTTTAAATCATCTATTTGTTGCTCATCAGCATTGGCGTCTTTCATTGACTTATCAGCAATTGTTTGTAACTGTGTTGCCATATCCGGCAATTTATCCTGAAACTCTTGAATTGCGTTAACAGCACTACTAATAAAGGACGAGATAATTCGAAACTGTTGGCCAATCGAATCCAAATCATGTTGAAGCGTATTCAATGCCAGCGAATTGCTTGGATCGCTTTTGAGCGTATTATTTTGAGTCAACGCATCCTGTAACAATAGGCTGATAGTGTCGTTATAACCTTGTACCTCACTTGGCACGTCCAACAGCCTAGCCAACACCTTGTTCACCCAGTCGAGTGCATCAGCATTGGCTTGTACGTACGCAGCGGCAAAATCATCCCAGTCAGGTGGATTTTGATTTAACGCGGGTAGGTTAGATGATAAAACACCGGTAACCAAGTTGTTGATAGAAACTACGTTTTGTTTATAAGTATTTTGAGAGTCCAAAATAGTTTTTGCACTACGATTAA
>DATBNJ010000130.1:0-4724 GCA_036554385.1 Marinagarivorans sp.
CGACCACCGAAAGTATAACTTCATTTGTAAATAGTTTTAGCGGTGAGGAAGGTGAAGCAAGCATACCATGCTTATCACCAACAGAAATTGCAGCAGATAAACTAAGCGCTCTATGCTGGAGGGTGATAAAACGCGATAGAAACAGCGAAGCCGATGACCCAACTCTGGTTCGTCATATCCATGATTTATGCGCACTCAACGAAATAATCTCCGGAGATATCGAGCAGTTTTATTCGCTCTTTAAAGCGAGTCACGACATCGACCAGGGTAGTGCTGCAAGGCAAACCGGCATGCAAGCTGTAGAAGCAGTAGGAAATATGATTGAAGAACTAAAATCAGATAGCCTGTACCAAAAAGAATATGAGCAATTTGTAGCATCAATGTCGTATGCGGCAGATGATGAGCAAATTGATTTTGACCAAGCTATTGAAAAACTGTCTCAGCTATACGAGACTCTTACTTCGATAACTTAGGCCCTTGTAAACCCCAGCTAAGTTCTTCGTTTATCTTAACGGTGTTAATACTCATCCAAAAGCGCTCAACTTCGTCTGGCTTCACATCAAACTGACCGAAATACAAACCAAGCCCGACAAATATCTTTGCTATAAACTATCACCCCCCCCGAAGTGAGCGAGACACCAATGAAAGTATCCGTCATCGGCGTCGGCAAGGTCGGCTCTACCCTAGCGTTTATTCTCTCCCTTAAAAACGTTATCCGCGAGTTGGTATTGGTAGGGCGGAATCAGCAATCGGTGCTTGGCGATGTGCTGGACTTGCGCCATGGCCAGCTATTTGTGGATGTGCCAACCAAGATTATTGCCGGCACAGTCGAGGATACAGCCGGATCTGACATTATTGCTATTTGCGCTTCTGTACCCACACCTCCGAACATGCATGATCGCATGATGCTCGCTAACGGTAACGTTGCACTCTTAAAAGACCTATTGCCGCCCCTTGCCAAGGCCTCGCCCAACGCGAAAATCTTGATCGTATCCAACCCCGTTGATGTGCTCGTGCATTTTGCAATTCGTTATTCGGGGTTTCCGCCAGAGCGCGTTTTTGGTACGGGTACGCTCGTCGACTCAGCGAGATTCCGGCAACTTTTATCCGAAGAGTTGAATATTCACAGTGAAGATATTCGAGCCTATATTCTCGGCGAACACGGAGAGAGCCAGTTTGCCGCGCTGAGCTGCGCGGATGCCGGTGGCGAGCCTCTCAATGCGACACCGGCGCGCGTTAAAATGGCCAAAAAGGCCGCCTCGGCTGGGCTAGAAGTCTTTAAATTAAAGGGTTACACCAACTACGCGGTCGCATCGGCAGCAGCGGATATTATTCACGCCGTTGTGAGCGACTCTAAACATACGATGCCCATTAGCATTCAGCTAGACGGCTACTATGATATTGAGGACGTGTGCCTCAGTTTACCCGTTGTTTTAGGCAAAAAGGGTATTGAGCGAATACTGCACCCTAAGCTGAATAAACGGGAACGAGCGCAATTGACATCTAGCGCTGAGGCGATTCGCAAGGTTATCGACAGTGTTGATGACCAGTTTATCAAGCACTAAATTAAAACTTTCAGCAAACGCACATCAAATATCAACACGGCATTCGGGCCTATTTTATCGCCTACGCCTTTTTTGCCCCAAGCTAATTCTGGCGGCACAACAAATTCGTAGCGGGCGCCCTCTTGCATCAGCTGTAACCCCTCCCGAATACCGGGGATTGCTTCTTTCATGGAAAATTCGTCGGGCTCGCCTTCTTTGTAGGTATCACCGATGATTTTACCGCCGACCAACTGAATGCGCTGATTCACTTGAATGCGGTCGGTCTCGCTGGGGGTAAAGCCATTACCAGGCTCGACTTCGCGGTACAGCAAACCACTTGGGGTAGCTTGCACCCCCGGTTTTTGCCGATATTTCGCCATGAAATCCTCACTGGCTTTACGATTCTGCCCAGACGAGCCCTTGTTCAGTTGTTTTTTTGCCATCGCTAATACTTTATGCGTTTTTATTTATTGGATATGTTTGTTTGACTGGCCACACTTTAACCCCGCAATCTTACCTGAGCCCACTAATGCCTGCAGGCTTTTTGCGCGGCCTATGTGGCGTTCGGGCCAAGCGCCACTAACACAGCCGCACGCGGCACGATTCACCTCTGCTGCTTCGCCGCTTGTTCGAACAGGGCATTGCACTTCGCCTCGAGAACACCGCCGATCAGCTCAGGCGGCTTACTGCACTTGCCGAGCACCTCGCTGGCCGACAACGCTAACTGCTTTACCCCCAACGATTGCAACGTAGCGATAGACGTACCGTAAACAACCCTGCCAATACCTGACCAAAAAATGGCACCCGCACACATGGGGCAGGGTTCGGCGGTGGTCACAAGTGTGCATTGGCTCAGCTCTACGTCGCTGAGCGTATCCTTGAACAAGTTTTCTAAGGCAAGCATTTCGCCATGGCGCAGTGGGCTATCTGCCGCGTCGTTCACGGCAAAAGCGAGCACGTTACCGTCGGCATAGGCAATCACAGTGCCATAAGGGTGTTTGGGGTTGGTCTTCGCTAGCGTGATGGCTTTTTCTTGTAAGGATTCTAGCAGTGCAGTGGCATCGACTGACATAAGTAAGCCTCATTTTAGGGGTTAAAGAGCTGGTACGTGCGAGCCAATGCGGCCGATGACAGAGATTGACTGACCATAACCCAGCCGGCCTGCGCCCCTTAATTATCGGCCTCGAATCGCAATTAAGGGATGACGCAACACCAGCTGCGGTGTAATTTAACCTTCGTTTATACGACAAACACAACCAAAAACACGGAGCAAGGTTAATGGCGGTTTTAAACATTCGCGACATTCAAGGCAAAACACTTTACAGCGAACACGACGGTAATTTTGTGACCACCCAAGGTGTGGTCATCGGTATTTTGCGCAAAGGGTTTTACCTTCAAACACCCGACGCTGACTGGGATGGGCAACGTTCGGACGCGATCTTTATTTTTGGTGATAGCAGCAAAGTGCAGCTTGGCTATCACGTACAAGTGGCTGGCGAGTGCGTTAATTACCTTAAGCACGCGACGGCTCGCCCTGTAACACAGCTAAAAATGCAAACGCTGTTTCTCATTGAAGAGACCGGCCCGCAAATTAACCCCATCGTATTAACGGCCGAGCTGTTACCCGATGACGGCGCGGCGTTAACCCATAGGCTTAATAGTCTAGAAGGCATGCTCGTCACATTGCCAAAAGGGGCTATTTTTATTGCGCCGAGCAACCCTTTTGGCGATTACGTTTGCGCCCTGCCCCACCATTTTCAGGCGCCTGGTATTACGCGCACGCATGAAGGTGGCATTATTGTTGACGGCGAGCGCAGTGAAAGCTGGTTCCCAGGGTTTCGACTGCCCGACTACGCACTGGCCCGCAAAGTGAATGTGGGCGACACCTTATTAAGTGATGTTTCTGGCCCACTGCATTACCGCGTCGATAGCTGGCAAATTGCCGCGAGCCAGGCATTTGATGTCGACCATACACCGCTGCCGCTAACCCAAAGCGAGCTCAAACCCTCTAACGGCGCAATAACGGTGCTAACGCTAAATTGCTTTAACCTCGACCCGCATATTGAATCGCCCGCCAAGGTAAACCACCCGCGCTTGGATGTTGACGATGACTGGGGCGATGCGCGTTTTCATACCTTGGTACAGGCCATTGTATTGCAGGCCAACTTGCCCGATGTAATTGCCCTGCAGGAAATTCAGGATAACGATGGCGCAGAAATCACCGGCATCACCAGCGCCAGCAATACCTACAAAGCATTAATAGAGCTAATCAAAATACTGGCCGGCAAAACCTATGGCTGGGTCGATATACCACCGGAGGATGGCGCAGACGGCGGCCAGCCCGGCGGCAATATTCGCAACGCGTACCTGTACAATACCGAGCGCGTTCGACTCGACCGCACATCAGTGCAGCGCATAGGTGACGATGAAGCTTGCTTTATCGATTCGCGCAAAGCGCTAGCGGCCCGCTTCGAGGAATTAAGTAGCGGCCAAGGGCTAACGCTAATCAATGTGCACTTAGTGTCAAAGCGCCAACAACACAGCTTATTCGCACCCGAAAACCCAGGCTTAGATCCACGGGAAAATATCCGCATTGCCCAAGCCGAGGTTATTACCCGGTTCACTCAAACGCTGAGCCAACAAGGCCAGCCGTTTTACATTACGGGGGATTTTAACGACACCGAACACAGCGCTACTCTGCAGGCCTTCACGGGCACAGCTAACGCCAATCTCGTGCTGACACTGCCGCCTGCTCAGCGCTTTGACTACAATCACCGCGGCAAGCTACAGGTTCTGATGCATGGCGTGATGCCAAAAGCCCTGCTAGAGGCAGGAAAGGTTGCCTACGAAATTATCCACGGCAACGAACTTATTGGCGTAGAGCCAGGCACACAGTCCGATAAGCCCAGTGATCATGCCTATGTGATTGCCAAAATTCAGCTGACTTAATCAGGGCGTAACTCGTCACTATTCAGCGACTCAACAAAGTGGGTCAGCGACTCAATAAAGTGGGCGCTGGATAGTTACCGTAAATTTTGCTGGAGGCCCAGTCAACTCGTGTAGCAATTAGACCATTGGGCCTTCTATCCGAGCTTTCTCCAAGTTCTTTTATAAACAATTTTTATTAAGGGAAAATCGCGACCGATTCTTACAATATCGGTAAAACGAAAAGACCAATGG
>DATBNJ010000148.1:0-23718 GCA_036554385.1 Marinagarivorans sp.
AGAATCAGGCGAGTATTACTTAAGCACCGACGATAAAGTAGGCTACACCTTGCTTAGTATCGCTCTGGCTATTTTACTGCCTCTAAAATGGGCAAAGATTGCCGTGCCAGATGCGATCATTGATTCCAGCTCTGTAAAAAAATTAAGGATAACCACAAAAGATATTTTTTTGAGCGCGAGCTATGTTGCATCAATAGTTAGCTTCTTATTCATAGGTGTTTACAGCATCACATTCACATGACCACGGAGATGAGATCCTCGAGTTAGAACTTTTCATCGTCATTTCTTTTTTTTGGCTACATAGCTTGCATCTAGCGTGCTGCCACTCTTATGAAAAAAATCATTATTGCTGTCACTAATGCCATGCAAACCGGCACTGAATAATTTACATCAAAAAACGTGTAATTGACTGACAGGATACGGAGGCATGCCAGCAAGAATCATTGCAAATAGCTGACGTGACGTTACATAAAAAATATGACCAACATGCTAAAAAATACTCCACCAACAATCAAAGCCATCATCATTTCATATCGTTTACAGGTGCACGAACTCCAAATTGCGCTGCGGAGCCTGCTGCGCCGGCAGGATAACCGGTGGTAGACATCGCACGAGTATGATGTCGAGATGGCTTGAGCGTGTCAGAGAAATCTATATTCGGCGGCGTACCTTAACTACACGCACTCGAACACACCCACACTGCCTGCAGGTGAACTTCGACACGATTCCGCAACCCTTAAAACGAAAAAGGCCCGCTAAGCAATACTCAGCGAGCCTTTTTGCCTATCACCACAGCGGCGCAGCTTAATTTAAGCCACCGCTTTTTGACTGGCCAAATACTCGTTATACGTCCCTTGGAAGTCGACGACTTGTTGGTTTTTAATTTCAATAACACGGGTCGCCAGTGAGGAAACGAACTGGCGATCGTGGCTTACAAAAATTAACGTACCATCGTAGGCTTTTAGCGCGATATTCAGCGCATCAATGGCCTCTAGATCTAGGTGGTTAGTCGGCTCATCCATAATTAATACATTGGTATCTTGCATCATGAGCTTGCCAAACAATAGCCGGTTTTTCTCACCACCGGAACAGACTCGGGCTTGCTTGTTGGTATCGTCGGCGGTGAATAGCAAACGACCTAAGATACCGCGCACCGCTAAGTCATCGTGCTTGGGCGTGCGCCACTGGCTCATCCAATCGAATATCGTTAAGTCGCAATCAAAATCGGCGGTAGGGTCTTGTGGGCAGTAGCCTACTTGGGCATTTTCTGACCATTTAATCGTGCCGACATTCACCTCTAGCTGATTCATCAGGCAGCGGAGAAAGGTCGATTTGCCCGCGCCATTTTCGCCGATAACGGCCAGTTTAGCGCCAGCTTCTAAAATAAGATTACCCTTGCTAAACAAGGTTGCGCCGTCAAAGCCGTGGCCGATATTTTCTAGAATTAAGGCTTGGCGGTGGAGTTTTTTATGTTGTTTCATACTGATTGATGGCGTCATGCGGCTTGACGCTTTAACGTCGTCCAGCTTGATTTTATCCATCTTTTTAGCCCGTGAAGCCGCTTGTTTGGCCTTGGAGGCATTGGCACCAAAGCGGTTAACAAAGTCTTGTAGCTCGGCGATTTCTTCGCTTTTTTTGGCGTTGCTCGAAAGCAACTGCTCGCGGATCAACCCCGAGGCCTCTTGAAAAGCTTCGTAATTGCCGGGATAGATGCGCAGCTCGCCATAATCGATATCGGCCATGTGCGTACACACACTGTTTAAGAAGTGGCGATCATGGGAGATGATGATCATGGTCGACTTGCGCTGATTGAGCACATCGGCTAGCCAGTTGATGGTATTGATGTCGAGGTTGTTAGTTGGCTCATCGAGCAGCAAAATTTCGGGGTCTGCAAACAGCGCCTGCGCCAACAATACCCGCACCTTATAACCAGGCGCCACTTGCGACATCAAACCAAAGTGCAAATCCTCATCAATACCCGCTTCTAGCAAAATATCACCGGCGCGGCTCTCGGCACTGTAACCGTCCATCTCGGCAAATAGCACTTCTAACTCGGCCACTTTCATGCCGTCTTCTTCGCTCATCTCTGGCAGGCCATAGATGCGGTCACGCTCTCGCTTGATCTTCCATAGCTCGACATCACCCATAATCACGGTGTCTACCACCGAAAAGGCCTCAAAGGCGAACTGATTCTGGCTGAGCGTGCCCACCTTATGGCCGGGCGTAAACGATAGGTTGCCCGAAGTCGGCTCCAGTTCACCACTGAGAATCTTCATAAACGTTGACTTACCGCAACCGTTGGCGCCAATCAAACCATAGCGATTGCCATGACCAAATTGCGCAGAGATATTTTCGAACAACGGCTCGGAGCCGAATTGCATGGTGATGTTTGCGGTAGTAATCAAGGTAGTTGGTTCCTAAATAAAGCATTAAACCTTAGCCGTGGGGTTTAATAGCGTGATTAAACCAAGGCGAGTGGTGCCGGTACAGTTCACTGGAGGGTTTAGGCTTGCCAGAACGGCAGGCCGAGGGAGCATCCAAAAGCGGCAAAAAACGTCTACAACAAGGCGATAATGTAAAGGGGTAACGATGTAACTGTAAGAGTATGTGTAATTGGGCCGCACTATAGAGATTTAGCCCGCCAATGTCGAGGCGCGCGCCAACAAACACACACCGCGATCGGCACAACATCGGCTTCGATTCAAACTTTCAGATTACAGCCTGCTCCGGCCCCGCTTAGCTCGACCATTCGATAGCTTTGGCTATAACCCTATAAGTTAATAACCTCAATGACCTCCTGGCCCTTCGATGTGTATTTAAGCTCAAACGCGTCATGACCGCTAAAGACAATCACATCGCCAGTTTTATCAATGCTTAATACATTGCCGGTTTGAAGGTCTCTTACCCATAGCGATGTGGTGCCGTCGGCTTGCCAATTTATACGGACTTTGTTGGCGTCAATACGCGTTAATTGGGCTGCAAAGTGGGGCTCAGTCTGGGGGAGCCATTTTTGTGATTGCCAGATTTGATCTAAATAAATGTCATTTTTCTTTTTGATAATAACCCGTGCTATATCGTTGTTAAGCTGCGAAGTGGGAATTTCTACCGTAAATAACTTTTCCTGAGCGTGGCTAACCTCTTTCAGACTTAGGACGCTATGGTAGATTTCGTTGCCTTCGGCATTTAGTAGGCTAAGCGTGTAAGAGTTGCCGGTGATGCCCGTAGTGACGACAGCGACCGAGCGAAAGGCGTGGTGAATCTCGGCCACTGATTCGCTGATGACCCCACCGATGATTAACACCTCTTGCTCCACGTCCGTTTGATATTCGTCTGTCTTAGAAGAGACTCCTCCAACCTCGGCCACGGGAAAGACGGGGCCTCCGCGGTTCGATAGGATTTTTTTATAGTGGTAGTCACTAATCCAGCTCGGATCGCAGTAACTCATAAAGTCGAGTCTATTGGGTTGCTTTAAGATACCCGAAAAAATATTGTAGCCCCAGACGTTGATTTGAGCATCCTCATAGGGGTAGTTAGGGTCAGGGAGGATGGGGTCACCACAATTTGCGTGCCTTAACCCAAAATTGTGCCCCAACTCGTGAGCAATCATACTGGGCAGCGCAACGCTAAGCGCGGCTTTTCCCCCGATATTAGCCCTTCCGGCCGTATCAGAGTCACCAAAAGATCCATCTTGCACAAGCCCGTAATATATTCCTTCTGCATTGTCGGCTTGACGTAGGGCGTCAAGTTCGCTTAGCGCGCCACCCCAAGTGCCTCGGGAAAATACAAATGGCTGCTCGCGGATATGGATATCGTAATCACTGAGTGGCATCAAGGCCATAGTGGTTTGGAAAAGTGCATCGAGTGATTCTTCGGACAAGCCGACCAGCCCCGCGCTACCACTTCGAACCATGGGCACAAAAGTAACTTTTAACGTAGGTGCATCGCGAATCGTCAGCGGCATATAGCCCTCTTTCGGGTAGCGATTGTTATCCTCAAAACGCTCGGCAATCTCATCATCAGGGTCCACCACCACATAAAATTCCGTACCAGGCGCAAAGAAAGACGCGGGCAAATCCGTATTAAAGGTGTGATCTAGGAGCCCTTCATAAATATTCTCTGGAACCGTTAAGGGGCCGCTCAGTGGGTAGCTACCTTCGAGGCCTGTTACTGTGCGATAGACAAGCGATACGACCGGCATGCGGAAGTCTTGGTCATCCGAGCTCGTTACAAAAGCGCGGGCGATCCCAGCGCGATTTGTCACAAGCTCTACAAAATCCTCGGAGGGAACCGATGAGTCGTTGGCCGGAACCGATTGGTTAAAATAAAAGCGATCTAACGATAAATCAAATAAAGTTCCGTCGACACACTCGCGCGTAACAACGATGTCTGTGTCTACCTCGTTAGCAGTGACCGTTATTCTCGCAGTATCTTGGAGCGCGCTTAACGCATCGGCACAGGGTGGTGCCGATGCTTCGATGGTAATGGTTTCACCCGCCGGGACAGATCCATTAGCAGCGCTTAGCGTAAGCCAATCTGGCACATCAGAAATTTCAAACTCGCCAGCGCGATTACCCCAATTTTCGACTTGAATACTGGCTTCGGGAATTTCAACCGAATTAAGCACTTGCGCTAAATCAATTGAGCGCGTTTTGACTTTAAGTTGCGAATCAAGCACACGAAATTGCACATTAGCACCGCGATAATAAATTTCATCTCCGTTAACAGAACCTCTAGGCTCCACAACGAGACTATATTCACCATAACGATAATCAACATTCATGCTATCAAGGGTGATATTAAATACATCCATGGCATGCAAGAAGACGCGCTCTTCTAGTGCATTGCCCCTAAATAACATCGAGTAAATATCACCTTCATAAGAGACTTTTACTTCAATACCTTCAGAAAATTCCTCAATGGGGATTTCTGGCACTTCAGACTGCGCAAAAGGGTCGAAGCGTGCGTAAACTTGATCGCTGTCCACGCTAACAAAGCTTACTTCGGTAATTGTCGTATCACTCGGTGCTATCGGTGCTTGTGGGCCATTAATTCCTGCATAGACGGTAATCGTGCGCGTAAACGTTTCGCCGTCTTCCGTTTCAGCAATGGCCGATAATGCATGCTCACCGGGTGGAAAAGTTAGCAAAGCATCGTCCAAGGGGCTTGCATGCCATAGGCCCCCATCGCCTTCAACCATTCGAACCAATCGGTCATTGACTATCAATTTCACTGAAGTGAAGGAGTAGCTCGGCGCTAGCTGCAACCGAACTTCAATGGGTCTATTTGAATCCTCCACAGAATTATTTTTGGGTTGTTCAAAGAATACTGGCTGGCTAGACGTTGGTCCCACAGTTTCGGGATCGGGAGCGCCCGTGCAACCAGCTAGCAAAAACACTGAGAGCACTAGGTATAAATACGGCATAGTTAATCCTTTTAATGCTTATGTCTAACGCTTAAAAACAAGTGGTGCTACGACAAGCAAAATACATAAATGGAACTTTGCGCTAATGGCAAAAGCGCGCTCACAGAGCTGTACAGCGCTTGTCTAACCATAAACAGGCGAATTGGACTATACGGATGCCAATTAGTTTTCTTTTATTGCGCGGTTTGATAACCAAGCGTGATGGCTCGAAGACATACTTCGATGCGACCGAATCTAAGCCCGTTTAATTCTTACCACCTTCATCACCTCAAAAGGGATACCCGCAACCATTTCTTCAATGCGGTAGTACGTCATATTCACCCGCGCACCCTTTAAGCTCTTGTAGTGGCCTTGACGCCTAAATTTAAACGGCGCATCGCAGCCTTCGATCATTAATGAGTGCAAGATCCAGTCGCCATCATCTCGCTGAGTATGGGAGACCACCTTCATCAACTCCGAATGAATTAGCTGTTTGTTTTTTTCGATGAGTTTATCGGGGTCAGATTGCATGGCAAATTAGGCTTTTGTTAGGTTGGCCGTTTGGCATTATACAGCTCAGAAGAGTTTACAGGTACGCACGACGCTTCAACTGGGATACTGCGGCTTTTGGCAAAAGGGCCAAACTAAGTCAGCGCGGCTAAACCGTCGCGTGGGGGCATGGTAAATGACGCCCGCTTTGCGCCTTTATCAACAGCAGCATAATCGAAACGTCATACCACTACAAAAACGCCGAAAACACTAAACCAATAACAAACCGAATCGCCACTGCCATCAAGGCAATGAGCACCGCAACAAGAAAAGTGGCATCTAAAAGATATTTATACACCACGCCGGTCACTAAAAGTGAATACGCAAATAACGCAATTTCGTTGTTTAGCGCACCCGGCAAAAACGGGACGATAAAGCCGACGGCTAAACTGCTGGCGATAACGGCAATGAGGACTTCGATTAAATCGCTCTTCCCCGCCCCCAGCTTTTTAGCAGCAAACATCACGGGAAACAACACAATCACAACAAAAATCAAACCCACAACAATAATCGACAACATACGCTTAACTCCTATATTAAGTGGCCACCAGATTATTACATGTAATATAGCTTTGCAAGCTTTCGCCTTGATTGCGATGTCACTCGACCTCCACAGCCGCGCCCTTATAGCGCCAGTACCCCGTACTGCGTCGACCCAGACCCACGCAGAGAGCGCTTGCAAGCCTAAACACCGCCGAGCGCGACACCTTGATGTGCTCGATGGATATTTTCGATCAACAGCTACTCGCCATCGCCGACATCTACGACAAAGCCATCGCCAATCTAGACCTACAAGCAACCGGCAGCCTTGTCGGCGCTGGCGCGACAGCCAGCCATGCTCGTTTAACTGGGTTTCAACAAGCTATACTGGACTACCAAAAAGCGCTAATAGCGCTAAGCGAGAATAGCCAATCCAAGCAAATTGGGCGCCCCGCAGCCGCGCGTAAAAGCCAGCCCAAACTCGCCGTCCAGCGTGCTTACGCGCATTTACAGACTACTTACCAAACAGAACTCAAGAAAATCGTATCTCAGGCCGAATGGGGTAAAACCGAGGTTCAGCCCTATCGAGGGCGCAACGCGGCATCACCGTCGCCACCCGCCGAAAATACCGGCAGATGAATATTCAAAATGGCAAGCAGGCCATGCAATTGGCCAGACTCACGAAAGGCATTAACTTTGCGGGTAATGGCATGATTGTTTTGGATGCGGGGATTCGTACTAACAAAGTCCACAATAGTTACCAAAATAAGAGGGATTGGCATCGAGAGCTTGCTGTGCAAACTGCAGGGTTTGGCGTCGGAGGTGCAGCAGGAATTGCAGCAGGGAAAGCAACAGCTGGGGCACTTACGGCAGTTGGCTTGGGGCTAACGCCAGTCGGCTGGGTCATTCTTATTGGCGCAGCGGTTGCAGTCGGTTATTACACCGCGACACATGTTGACACTCTAGCCCAAGAGAAAGTTGGAAATTTATATGACCGGAATATTCTGGAAGGGTTAATGTGATTCAGGATATTCTTTTTATTAGCCTGGGTGCTCAGCATTTTCGCGTGGGCTTTGAGCTTAATACTATTCAGTCAAATTACAGCCAAACAGATCAACAGAAAAATCAAAGAGTCGGGCCGCTACTCAATGAGCGTAGACGATAAGGTCGGCTACACTCTCTTTGCCATTGCGCTTGCGGTGACGCTTCCCGCCAAACTGGCACAGCGCTTTATACTGCCTGGGGAACTAGACGCAGAATTAGCAAAGAAAATGGCAACTAACCCGAGAGATAAACTTCTTGGCTTATTTTTATTGTTGACGACCGTTGGGTTCTTTGCGCTTATTCTTATCGACTCAATAATTTAAAACCTCGCCTCATCAGTCTGACGCAGTTTTTAATATACGGGATATTCCAGAGCGCCTTGATTCACCGACTCTCCCCATCAGTCATCGCGCGTTAACACCTCTAGCAATTCAATTTCAAAGACTAAATCAGAATTAGCCGGAATCACATTGCCCATTGCACGCTCACCGTAAGCGAGGTGCGCTGGCACCTCGAGCTTACGGTTCCCTCCCACTTTCATCCCCAAGATACCTTGATCCCAGCCTTTGATGACACGCCCCGTGCCAATCACACACTGAAAAGGCTTGTTTTTGTCGTATGACGAATCGAATTTTGTGCCGTCACTTAAATAACCTTGGTAATGGGTTGTAATCAACGCGCCTTTTACCGCCGTTTTGCCATCCCCCTCAACAACATCGGTAATCACTAACTCTTGCACACCCCCCCCTTGCGCGATTTTTACACGGGAAAAATCCCGTACCTGTCCAGCCTTTAGATTAAAAATTTTCGTTGATCCAGCGGCTCGAACAATTAATTTTTATTGAAAACGCCGTTAATCCACCGCCCAATATCAACCAGTTGATCCGGTATAACGCTATGGTCCATCGCATAATCTTTCCACTCTACCTTGTAGCCCAAAGCAGACACGGCATCGGCACTCATCTTCCCCATGCCGAAGGGCACGATGGCATCGTCACGACCGTGCATTGCCATGATCGGCGTTTTGAGATTGACCGCACTATGCTCCGCTTCGGCTTTTGAGGCAAACGGTAAATACGTGGATAGCGCCAAAATGCCCGCGATTTTATGCTTTAAACGAAGGCCGGTGTAATAGGCCACAGCCCCGCCTTGGGAGAAGCCCGCAATAATGATATTTTCACTGGCAACACCCATGGAAACTTGCTCGTCGATTAATGTTTCTAAGCTTTTTTGCGACTGGGTAATACCCGGCAAATCTTCTTTATCACTAAGATCGCTACCCTTAATATCGTACCAACCGGGCATCACATAGCCTCCGTTAAGGGTGATTGCTCTGTCTGGCGCTTGCGGGAAGACAAAACGAATTGTCCGCTCCTGTGCTAGGCCTAAATAGGGAATAACCGGCACAAAATCATCGGCCGTTGCCCCCAAGCCGTGCAACCAAATAATCGCGTGTGTCGGCGCGCCCTCACCCCATACCTTTTTTATCGTTGTCGTCATTACTGTGTTCACCCAATCGCAAGAAGAGCTGATTAGCTTATTGATCGGCCTTTAAAAATACAACACCCACTTGGCACCTCAATAACTAAGCTCCCCCAATAGCGACTCGGGAACCCCTGTAAATAACGAGACACCACTGATTAGGCCTAAAAAGCGGACTCACTAAAGCAGCACCAATGTAAACAATATAAGCCACAGTGTAATATATATTTTACATTGTGACTTATATTGTTTACACTTCAGGTTCGCAAGTTGTCGGCTTTGCCGAATCTTGCACACACTACACAGGAGATTGTTATGGCAACCTGGCAGCAATTATCTAACCGCCAGCAGAATATTCTGGCCGAACTCGCACTCGAAATTGCCGTAATCGCGTACTTTATTAACAAGATTATGGGCTTAAATGACGACACCGCTTGGGGCAGCGCGGAGTTAGGCTGGATTATTGGCAAAACCGTTGTACTGGCAATAATTGGGGCCATTATAATGATGGTCGTTATTAATCGCCGCGGGGAGGAGCCCGCCGATGAGCGCGATCACCGCATTGCCGCTAGGGCCCACAAAGTCGCCTACCTTAGTCTTTATGTCGGTGTTTGTTTGGTCATTGCGCTTATCACTAATAGCCATATTGCCGACAATTATTTATTTGGAGGGCCATCGTATTTAAGCGCGCAAGGGATTGAGATGAATTATATGCAAATTCTGGTGGCACTATTGGCCACGCTGACCTGCTCCTCCGTGATTAAGTCAGTAACACAGCTCTATCTATATCAATGGGGTAGAGTGTAGTGGCAGAAATCACCAACAATATTCGTCGTTTGCGATTTAATAATAACGAAATGACACAAGCGGAACTGGCGAAGGCCGCGGGCGTAACACGCCAAACCATAAGCGCTCTGGAAGCCAACCGCTACTCCCCGTCTTTAGAGCTCGCCTTTAAAATTGCACGTGTTTTTAACGTTTCCATTATGGACGTTTTTAGTTACGAGTAATATTCGCATCAATAGGCAAAAAAAGCGTAACTATTCAGAAGTGGGCACCGATGGAGGCCATCGGCGTTACCCCTCGGAGCGACGGCTACATTATTCATGACGGCTGGAGCTCTTATCTGTCTTGCGATTATTGCGGGCACGAGTTGCGTGGTTCGCATTTGCTGCGAAAGTGGGAGTTTGTCATTGCTCGAACGGTTACGCCTGGGCCAAGCACATAAAGCGATTGCCATACAGACTGCGCTGGCAGGTGGCAGTTTGGATTAAATCTACCTTGTCAGATGGCAATCGAGTGCCTAGGAGATTCAGTGATGGTTTCGGGGTCCACAACGCCTAGATGGCGTTATGGGAGCCTACAGGGAGTATTTACGGCGATCCCGAATGCCATCGGTGGGACACTGAAGCGGGCCTTGAAAAATAACAAAGTCGATTAACCGGGTGAGCAGTTACCAAAAAAGCTAAGATGCCGCCATCTTAGCTTTTTAATCGTGCGGGTTATCACGTTAATTAAATTTCGTGTGAATCCACAATCGCTTTCATATCTTTCATGTACCCGCGCAACTCTTGGCCGACCCATTCCACAGGGTGATCGCGCAATTCTTGGTTAACAGCAACCAATGTGGCGTTATCAACCGAGTTAGAGCCTGCAGGTAGACCTTTGCCGATATACGCTGGGTCTAGGTCATTAACCCAGTCTCGCAATAACGGTACCGCTGCGTGCGCAAATAAGTAGCAACCATATTCCGCGGTATCCGAAATAACCACGTTCATTTCGTACAATTTCTTGCGTGCGATGGTGTTGGCAATAAGCGGGGTTTCGTGCAGCGACTCATAATAAGCAGACTCTTCTACAATGCCCACTTCAACCATGGATTCAAACGCCAACTCAACGCCAGCCTTCACCATGGCAACAAATAAAATATTGTTATCAAAGTATTCTTGCTCATCGATGGGTGCAGTCTGCGCGGTGGATTGCTCGAAGGCCGTTTCCGCCGTCTCGGCACGCCACTTTAATAAGTTGGCATCGTCGTTAGCCCAATCTTCCATCATAGTGCGCGAAAACTCGCCGGTGATAATGTCATCCATATGCTTGCGGAACAGCGGTCGCAAAGTGCCGGCCAATTCTTCT
Organism: Marinagarivorans sp.; assembly: GCA_036554385.1. Taxonomy (GTDB): domain Bacteria; phylum Pseudomonadota; class Gammaproteobacteria; order Pseudomonadales; family Cellvibrionaceae; genus Marinagarivorans. The sequence goes on from DATBNJ010000148.1 coordinate 11,093, forward strand.
GCCAATTTATAGGCTTCAATTTTGGCAGGGTTCGACAGGCGATCCATCATGCCAGACACGCCACCATATTTAAGCGCCTCGGTGATGGTTTCCCAACCGTATTGCACTAACTTTGAGGCGTAACCCGCATCAATGCCATCGGCAATCATTTTCTCGTAACCCAAAATTGCGCCGGTTTGCAGCATGCCGCAGAGAATGGTTTGTTCACCCATGAGGTCTGATTTCACCTCGGCGATAAACGAAGACTCTAGCACGCCTGCGCGATCGCCACCGGTTGCCGATGCATAGGCTTTTGCCCACTCAAAACCGTGATCTTGCGGGTCGTTTTCCGGGTGTACAGCGATCAGGGTTGGCACACCAAAACCGCGCTTGTATTCTTCGCGCACTTCGGAGCCGGGGCACTTGGGCGCGCACATAATCACGGTAATATCTTCGCGAACCTGCATGCCCTCTTCAACAATATTAAAGCCGTGTGAGTAAGCCAAAGTCGCGCCTTGCTTCATCAGCGGCATAATGGCATTGACTACCGCGGTGTGCTGCTTGTCAGGGGTAAGGTTACACACTAGGTCAGCGGAGGGGATCAAGTCTTCATAGGTACCGACGGTAAAGCCATTGTCAGAGGCATTTTTAAACGACTGGCGTTTTTCCTCGATAGCCGCTGCGCGCAACGCATAGGAGACGTCCAAGCCAGAGTCACGCATATTCAAGCCTTGGTTAAGACCCTGAGCGCCACAACCAACGATGACAATTTTCTTGCCTTTTAAGGCGTTACAACCCTCCGCAAATTCGCTGCGGTCCATAAACCGACAACGGCCTAATTGATCAAGCTTTTCTGCCATAGACAGAGTATTAAAATAGTTAGCCATGTAGATAAATACCTTTTGAGGGAAAAAATAGCCTGCTAGGTTCAGTTGCAGGTTTTAAAAGAATGGGGTGAAGCCGCGTTAGCCGACGAGCCGCAAGCGGCGCCACGGCCAGCCAAAGCTTAGAATTGGGTGCGCATTCTAACGCAAAGTGCGTTAATGCTCAAAATGCATGTATGGCCTGCAAGCAGGGGCTTAAGCCACAACCCAAAAAAATGCCGATCAATCGAAGACTGACCGGCATTCACTACACGAACTTCCTGAAACGCCGTTGATGGCGTTTGGGGTAAGCCACCACAGTGGCTATGGGTGCTGAGCCTCTAAAATGGGCTTAATTGCGCCCCAAGTAATCCATCAACCAGTCCATCGCGGGGCGATGGCTGCCGTCTTGGCGAATCAAGCCGGTACCTTCTCGCCAAGTTGTACCCAATACGTAGCCCCACAGGGTCACACCCACAACTGCAGGGTGTTCGTAGAAAACGGGGAAGTGCTCTTGGAACATCTCCAGCTGGTGCTGATCAGGATCACCGCCCCCTCGGAAGTCTTCGATATCGTACTCAGAGATGTAGAGCGGCAAATTACCGGATTGCTCGTGAATATAATCCAGCTTTTGTTTAATTTCGGCTCCAGTCCAAACGACTGGGTCGTTCCAGCTGTGTGCTTGAATACCGATTGCGTCGATAACACCTTGGTCCAGAGCACTACGAATTACATCCAAAATAGGGTCTGTATCCCACGTGGCAAAGTTAAAATCGTTGTACACGAGAATTGCATCTGGACAATATTGACGCGCGATCTTAAAAGACTCGGCAATCCAATCATCACCATAAGCGCTACGCGCATAATTTGCAGGCGCGTGGCCCTCGACAGCCTCATTTACCACATCGATAATGGCCGTATCTGGGTAGCGCTGACAATAATCGCGAATCCACTCCTCAATCTCCGCACGCTGCTCCGCAGGACTCAAGTTGTTAATCCAGCTAGGTGCCTGCGAACCCCAAACAAACGTATGTGCTTTAACAGGGATGCCATTAGCGCGCGCGAATTCATAAATCCGATCGAGCGGGCCCCAGTTGTACTGGTCTCGCGTTCCTTCAACCTCCCCCCATTTACCTTCGTTTTCAGGGGTAATCTGATCCCAATACTGCATGAAATCTGAGCGCACATTGTATTGAGTCGTGATATTACCCACAAACTTATTACCGTCAAAAACTGGCGGCTCAGGTATAGGGGGTTCGTAGGTGAGATCTAACTGGCCGTCGTTGGAGTAGATCGCAAAGCCCGCAAGGGTAGGATTTTCCACGCCAGCAATCATCTCTATGGTGACCAAACCATCGCTGACTTGCTGATCTTCAATCACCACCGAGTGTGCAGCGTATTGACCAGAGGTCGCGAACAGGTCGAGATTGCTAACGACTTGGTTACCTTCTACTTCCACACTGAACTGTCTTTCGCCCGCGGCAGTCACATATAATTCGGCAAAATGGAGCTCTATAGTATAAATGCCCGCTGCCGTCACAGGCACATCAACGGTGAAGGCACCATACCGCTCCGTCTGATAGAGCGCGCCGTTGGAAGCGCCGGAAATCGCTTCGGTCGTAGCGTTTGTATTGCCACCACGAATGTACTTATCCGTTTGGTATTGAACACCGTCCAAGGTAACATCATTGCCACCGACGTTTATCGCTACCACCAAGTCCAAATCAATGGCTGGCTCGCTAGAACTAGACGCCACGCTCGACGAAGACGGCGCCACAGAGCTACTGCTTGATGGCGGAGGTGCAACGGAGCTACTGCTAGGCACCGGAGCAGCCGAACTTGAGCTGACGGCAACGCTTGAACTGGTCACGGTTTGTGCGCTAGAGCTATCCACGGGAGCATCGGTTGCGGTACAGCCAGCCAAACCCGCTGCCGCGATGCAACTAAGCCCTAAGCGCCTAATAGAGACAAAAGGCATTGTGTTAGACATAAGTTATTCCTGACGTTTTGTTATTTCATTTATTGTTAGCAAGTCACTCATCAAGGCCAAAAACTCCAACAGGTATGCGCGGGTTGCAGGCGGCCTCGAACACCAGACAATTGGTTATACCACTTTGCATGCATTGATCCACAGTGTTTAGTAGCGTACAGAGCCACCTAATTCACACTTCCAGCAATCCACAAAATATTTGGTAAATAATGAATAAAGTGTCGCTAAAAACTGCAAATAGTTAAACGGACCACCAGAGCTTTCGACGGTTGTCAGGGTGAATAATACGGGTAATTTTACAAGTACCAGCTTGAACGGCGGAGAATTGCCGTGTAACACCAGCCCCCAGATGTGAGCGCAGCTACCGTGAAGCAGTCGTTGCCAGAGCCTTGTTTGCCCTTAAGCAAAGCCTGCATTTTCGCTAGCGCTCAAGGTACCTCAGCGATGGAAAAGCTTGCCCCACAATTGCTTGCCCGTGCGTATAGCACTCGGCTTAGTAAATGGTGGCGCTATTGTCTATTGGTGTTAATGCAATGCCGACAACCGGCGAGTTTTTCGCGCCGTTCTAACGCGTGGTCTGCAATAGGGTGTTGTGCTCGGCTATTTTTTAAACAACGCTACGCGCTGCACTCGGTTAATTAACGCAATAAAGGTTTTAGCAAATAATCGACAAACATTCGGCCCTAAAAATTGATGGCTTGGATTCCAAGGGAATAGCAGCCATAAGCCCTGAACCCTGCTAGAATCGGGGAATCAACGAAAATCCTTGCAGCCGCAATGCAATCTGCGCGCTCACACTATTGCTGAAGAAGTGACCAGCTTATGAAAAAGATTTTGAGCAGTTTTGCCCTTATTCTCGTCAGTGCATCATCCTATGCAGGCCTATTATCGCCCTTCAAAGATGAAGCCGGCAAAACCAAATGGCAATACGTTGCTAACTTTTCCAGTAGCGTGCTGATTGTCACCTTGCTTATCGTCTCCGCGTTTTTGTTTTTTGCCAATCGCCGAGCAGCGCGCTCTAACCGCGAGCTAACCGATATAAAAGCCACACTCGAAGATCGCGTGGCCAGGCGTACTGCCAGCTTAGAAGCCACCACGGCTCAGCTTTCCAGTCGTGAGGCTTACATTAAGAGCATTGTCGACTCCATGCCATTAATGCTTATTGGCTTGAACAAAGATATGGCGATAACCCAATGGAATCATGTCGCCGAAACGGTCACCGGCCGGCCGTTCGACACCATTGCAGGTATGAACCTATGGGAAGCCTACCCTACAATCACCCTCTCACCCGCTCAAATTGAGAAGGTTATGGAGGACAGACAGACTGTCACCATCAAGCATAGCCAGCGCGGACAATATTATTTTGACATCACGCTTTACGCGCTCAACGAGCAAGAAGAAACCGGCATCGTCATACTGGTGGATGACATCACCAAACAAATGAAAGCCGAAAACCAGCTAGTCGAGCGCAATAAAATGTCTGCAATGGGCGAACTCGCCTCGTCGATGGCGCACGACATCAGCGTGCCGCTGCAAAGTATTTCTAATGCCGTTGATATCATCGAGCAACAGTTATCGACCAACGAAAGCCAAAAGCAAGCCATTTCGCCAATTCTCAGTAAGGCCAAGCACAGCGGTAATCAAGCCACCGCGATCGTTAGCAATCTCCTGGAGTTTGCTTCAAGCCACCGCGACAACAAACAAAATCGAAATATCGCGGAAATCCTCGATTACAGTATTCAGCTCGCCGAGCGACTGTACTCACAGCCCAACGGTTTAAGGTTTGGCGAAATCGCCATTCACCGCACTTATTCCGATAATGTGCCCGAAATCCCCTGCTACGCATCGGAAATGCAGCAAGTTTTTTTGCGATTGTTGCGACACGCGTTTTACGCCTTGTGTGAGCGCGCGAACGGCACCGGCTTTGTGCCTATGATTAATGTAGAAGTTGGCAACTTTTACGACTCGGTATGGGTAAAAATACAGCACAACGGTGCGGGCTTAGAGCCAGAGGAACAACAGGATGTGTTTGAGCCTTTCTTTTCCAACACCTCAGAGAAGCCTGCCTGTCCCGTAGAGCAGCGGCTCTCTTACTCCCACTTTATCGTAACCGAGCACCACAAGGGGCAAATTGCCGTCACCTCAAGCACGGATGTCGGCACAACGTTTCATATCCAACTACCCTTAGATTAACTCGGGAAACCAGCCTCAAGAGCAGGCTGCGCCAGGCACCTTTTGGCAACCGCAACTCAGCCCCGTGTGATGCTGTTCTTTTTTAACACCGTCACCGAAAAAGACCAGTCAAAGCGCGGGGCCCACTATTTTTCGGCACAACTGGCAACCCTATAATCTCGCTAGACGAACCCTAGCGCACGCCGCACCCGCGTTGGAGAATGGCTTAATGACAGACAATTTGGCAACACTCATTGAAGAAGTCGCCGACGCCGCTCGGCAAAATACGCCCGACAGCAAAGACACTCTGGTTCGTATTCTAAATGGCCAAGACGCCCGTGAAATAGCCTTAGCACTCGAATCGCTCCCTATCGAGCAGCGCACCGAAGCCTGGAAAAACGTCGCCCCAGAGCAACGGCTCGACATATTGGTAGAAATGCGCAGCGACCCGAGGGAAAGCCTGCTCGACACCATGACCATAAACGAGCTAGACAGCCTGTTTAACAATATCGCGGCGAGCGATCTTATCGAGCTGGCAGACACACTCCCGCCCCGCTTGCTCGATCGTGCCGTGCGGGCGATGGATGCCCTTCAGCGCTCTTACTTTGAAGACGCACAACAATACGCAGAAGACGTTGCCGGCCGCTGGATTGACCACGACCTCTTGGCTCTGCCCAATAATGCCAAGGTGCGCGATGCTTTGCGCTTGCTGCGCCGGCAACTGCCCGACTACGTCGATTGTATTTTTATTACCAACCGCGCGGGCCATTTTTCTGAAGCCATTCGAATCAGCAAAATCTTCGGTTCGCCCGATCACGTGCCACTGGTGGACCTAGCCGAAGAAGAATTCTCGACCATTAACGCCCAAGAGGACGCCCTTTCCGCCGCACTCAAAGTTCAGCGCTCGGGGTTTTCGGCGTTACCGGTTGTCGGCGAAAATGGAAAGTTGCTAGGCCGACTCGACATTGGCAATGCCTGCGAGCTCACCCAAGAATATTACGAAAACCAGTTAATGGCCGGCGCTGGTATGAACGAGGACGAGGATTTGTTCTCGCCCATCGTTAAAAGCACAAAAAACCGCGCATTCTGGCTTGGCATCAATTTATTAACCGCCTTTTTAGCCTCTTGGTTTATTGGCCTTTTTGAAGCGACGCTACAGCAAGTTGTTGCCTTGGCGGTGCTTATGCCGGTCGTAGCTAGCATGGGGGGCATTGCCGGCAGCCAAACACTCACGCTTATTATTCGAGGCTTAGCGCTCAATCAAATCACCACCGCCAACCGCAAAGCTTTACTGCAAAAAGAGCTCAGCGTGGGCGCGTTGAATGGCATTATTTGGGCCATTGTCATTGCCATCGTCGCCAGTATTTGGTTCGATAGCGCGATGATAGGTGTCGTTATTGCGCTGGCGATACTGGCCAATATTTTGGCCGCCGCGTTTGCCGGCGTATGCATTCCCGTGATTCTAAACAAGCTCAAGCTCGACCCCGCACTCTCGGGCGCCGTAGTCCTAACCACGGTAACGGACATTGTTGGTTTTGTAGCATTTTTGGGGTTAGGCACGTTACTCTTGATATAGGTAACTCTGATGGTATAGATAACCCTGAGGTCGCTGCGCTGTGCCGACGAGCGCGTATCCTAAGTTGCCTGCGCGACGTTTCACAAAGTCGCAAAACAAAAAAGGGAGCCCACAGTCTCCCTTTTTTGTACCCGTCAGTTTAGTGGGACGCCGAAACGACAGTGGCGGGCAGTCGGTAATCGGCGCTTTTTATTTGGGCCTTGATTGCATCGACGGCACTTAAATGCTCATCGTTAAACAGCCACACTTCAACGCGCTCATTCTTAGCCGATGCGCTACCAGAGGCACTCGCAACACGCATATGGTCACCGAACCCCATCACTGACTCGGTTCGCACCCCGAACCGAAACAGCGCACTTTTTACCGCTGTCGCGCGCAAGCTCGACAGAACCTGCGCGCGCTTATCAGTCGACTCGACATTACTAAATCCCACTAGCTGGATGTGCACGGCTTCACTGCCGCTCACTCGCGACAGCGATTTAACGTGCTGAGCTAAACGCTCAACATCCCTAAGTGCTTTATTATCCAAGTCCGCTTTGCCCGGTTGGAAACGAAAATTGATGCTAAGGCGCTGACCGAGTTTAGCCAGTGATTGATATTGCTCCGGCCCCTCTTCCACGGCAACCGTTATACTTTTTGGGTTTTGCGAAACGAAGCCAATAGTTTCTACAATATCTTGCCCCTTACTGCCCTGTGCAAACGCAATAAAATCCTTAACATAGCGCTGATGAGGTTGGCCGCGTGTGTACATATAAAGCCTGCGCGATAGTGGGTAATCTTCGGTCGCCACAAACAAAACCTTTGGCGCCAAAGCCGCGGTATTGTTATCGCTTACCTCAAGCGCTTTAGCGTTGCGCACCGACGCCAAACCCACAAACCCAATACCCGACAAATCCCTAGCGACGCTATCCGATAATTCATCATTCGACTCATACCGTTTCGCTCTGGGTGATAAGCTAAACGCCTTCCCCAGCACCAAGCTGTCAAACGTATCGAAGGTGCCCGACTTATCGTCGCGTGCATAAATATTGATCACCCGATCGGGACCGCCAAGCGCTTTCCAGTTGTTAATTTTTCCTGCAAATATTTTTGCAATCTGCTCCACGGTGAGCTCGGTAACTCGATTGTTCGGGTTTACAATTACCGCAAGCCCATCAATCGCCACCACGTGCTCTGTGCTAGCTGCTCGCATATTTTGTCCATCGCCAAATGCCGACGCCTCACTATCCTTAATCGGGCGCGATGATAAAGCGATATCAGCGGATCGCGCTTTAAGGCTCTTAAAGCCCGTGCTCGAACCATGGGCCCGAACATCGATAAAGACCATGCGCGTTCCGTGGCGCCCCTTTACGCGATACTCGTTAGGCGTGCTCAACGACTCAATAAACACGCCCTGTGCTCCTTTGGACTCTAGGTACGCTTTAGCCCAAGACGGCGCCAAACGAGCGCCTACCGTATTGGAACCTGCCAAGGTAAACAATAGGCCCTCTGCGGTGCGTTCAAAAGGCGCAGGCCCCGCGCTGGCCGTTGCCGACGCTAGCGTAAAAAGCGCCAGCGCCAATGTTCGGTGTAATATTGCAAAAGCAGCAAAATGCCGCATAAAAGCTCCCCTCAAGATTCTGCGCACACCCTAAATTGGCTATGTGACAAAAAAATGAAATAATCGCAAAAATGTGTAGATAATGGCGTTTTCTTTGTCTTTGCGACGCAAGGGCAAACCGATAAAACGCCCCCAAAGGAGGCCATTGGCTAAGATGCATTCGACGACATCTTAGCAGGCAACTATGAAGACGTTAAAAATAGAGTGCCACTGTGATTCGCTAATCGAAAAAGCGCAGAAAATTGCACAAAAACTTGACATTCAGGTCAATATCACACCGACAGAGCACCATTTTACCTTAGCGTTCGCCGACCATGGCGTGCAACTGCACTGCCATGGTCAAGGTAAACAAAAGCCAATCGAGGTGAACTTTCACGCGGGGGAAGCCGATCACCGGCGCAAGTTCGGCGGCGGTAAGGGTCAGATGATCGCAAAAGCGGTGGGCGTAAGTAGCCAATTTCGCCCGCGCGTATTGGATGCAACCGCTGGCCTAGGTGGTGATGCCTTCGTACTTGCCAGCTTAGGCTGCGAGCTAACGCTACAAGAGCGCTCTCCGATCGCTTACGCTTTACTAGAAAGCGGGCTTGCGCGTGCGCGAGCACATGCCGATGACAACAGTGACGCTGAACTATTGGGTGTACTGCGGCGAATGCATTTACTCCACACCGATAGTATTGGCGCAGCCCTAGCAAATATCGATGTTATTTATCTAGACCCGATGTTTCCTAGCCGTAAAAAAAGCGCTGCAGTGAATAAAAGTATGCGTGCATTCCATACATTAATCGGCAACGACGATGACGCCGACCAATTATTGGCTCACGCGCTAAACCAGAATGTTTGTCGCATAGTTGTTAAACGCCCACGTATCGCGCCGCCCGTGGGCGGGCGAAAACCCACCTACACCCTCGAGGGAAAATCCTCGCGTTTCGATATTTATGCGCTTAAAAAGTTGGGCGGTGTTTAAAGGGCACCTAAAACCTACCGATGTGCCAATCGTCGCATTTGTTCGGCGCAAAAAAAAGCCGCTACAACAGCGGCTTTTACGCGGTAATGCGGCTTATTTAACTGACGAACGCCAATCAGATATGTTCGACATCGCCATTAGCCGATGCAGCACTGTTCATGTTTTGGTAAATGTCTTCCAGTGCACGCTCGAAGAACGGCTTAGAGCTACCTGAAACAATATTGGCCGTTTTGGCAATCATCTTACGCGCGAGCTCTAGCCCAGTTAGCATTGCCTCTTTCTTGCCGACTTGGTTAACCAGCATATAGTGCATAGTCCGAGCATTGTACCAAGCGACCTTCAAGCGGCGGCCTCCTTCAAACTCAAACCATGTGCCGAATTCAATCTGCTTTAAGCCATCGATAACCTGCTGCTCTTCATCCGATATTTCATCGGGAGCCAACAAGGGCGCAGCGCTTTTCTTTTCGGCGATGACCTTTTCGGCCTCTTCACGCACGGGCTCGGGTTCTGGCTCGGGCGCTTTTTGCGCTATGGCAGAGCGCAAAATATCAGAGATGGACGCAATAAGTTTTTCGCCTTTGTCGGCGTCGTAACCGATAACCTCGAAGCCCGCCTGCATTTCCGACTGCAAGCGATAAATCAATTCTTTTTGCACTTGAATATCGCTATTGTCGGACTTTACGTCAACCGCCCATAACAAGTCATCGACAAGCTCAAGGGCATCGTTCCACTGCTGGGACTCATCACCGTAGCGCAACATGCAAAAAGACAGAAAATCAAACCATGGCTGCAACAAAAACAGCAATACAGACGATGGCAAGTCTTTATCTTCGGTGCGTGTCATCACCTCTTTGTTGACGCGGTGCTTAACTTCACGCAACTTTTCTTCGCCTTGCGCCTTTTCCGCAGCGCGTTTTTCCATCAATTCCTGACGGCGAACAATGTTTTTGGTGTAGCCGTTAAAATCTAACAAGATCGAGGTAATCACTTTGACATCGCTGCTAAATTCATTTAGCAGGCGGTCGACCGTTTCACGAATTTTTTCCAACATATTGTGCTGGATAGTGCCGTCGTTACCAACCCAGCGAATACCCGCCTCGGCGAGGTTATTCAGTAAAACCCGCGCGGGGTGATCTGGGTTTTCAAAAAAACCAGGGTCGATAAAAGCCAGTTTTAAAAATGGTGTGTGCAGGTAGCTCAACGCCGCTTTAACGGAGTCGGGCAAATTGTCATCGCGCAGCATGTACTCAAATACTCGACCAACCAAATCAATCGCGTGCATATCATTGGCGCCGACGCTCCCCTGGGAGCCTATCTGGCTACGGAACTGTTGTTGCATCGCAGCAATGTTAAGCGGTGCAGCAATTTGCCCACCTGCCATAGGCAGGCCCATCATGCCGAGTGACTGCAGCTGAATAATTTGCAGAGCATCAACCAGCTGCTGGCTATTAAGCGCAGGGCCTGAACCAAACGACTGAGGCGCTTTGGATATTTCTGACAAGGTTTGCTGCAAACCGCGAATTGCCTCTAAAAGCGAGCTTTGATAGGTCGAGGAATCTTCGTCCTCGCCCGCCAACGCTTTTGCCTCGCTCTCAATAGATTCGCGCTTGGCAACCTTCGGTTTAGACTTGCGGTAATGTAAATCTTTTAGCAAGCCCTGCTCGCTGAGGTATTGGTTAGTGTCGGCAACAACATCGGCGGCAATGCTGTGCAGTTGCTCACCGTAGGTGTTAAGCACTGTTTTCGCAGCGGCAATATTCATGGGTATAAGCTTGCAGGCTTTGCGCATTGATTCGCAAAACTGCACGGGGGCTGAAGGGTTGCTCGCTTCGCGCACGGGCTCACCACCATTAAGCAATGCCAAACGCTGGTTTAACGCCCAAAGCGGCTCGGCCAATTCATTGTCAACCGCTTGCGAGATACCCGATAGCACCAGTGACTCTTCGAGCTCTAGATTGTCAACGATGGATAACTCAGTGCCGCCGGCTGCGTTTAGCTCCGTACAGAGCACTTTTTGCTTGAACTTTACAAAACTTTCGGCGACATATCCCGCGTAATACTCTTCAAGCTCACCACGGTTTTTTTGAAACAGGCGTTGAATGCCGCTGAGCTCAGCGACCTCCTGATTAGATTTAGCGGCGTCAATTTGCAAATCAAAGGCCGTATTTAAGGCCTTCATAAAGGGACCAAAGCTGCTGTGTGCATGCTTGACGGCAATAGCTTGGCACTTTTTCAGGTGTTCAAGTGCCGCCTCTGGCGATAATGGTGCCTGCCGTGCAGTTGCTTTACCAGCATCCTCTCGGGCGCCTCCATCCCCAGTGGATAAATCATCATTGATAAGCCTAGACATAACCTTGCCTCAACATCTCTCTATTTTGTTCACTGCTTGTCGTGGTGAATTTATCTAAGGGCCTGCGTTCAGAAGTTCCAACCGACTCAACACCGCAAGCATTGCGCGGCCATGACGATAACCACCCTTCAGAAACCCTACTTGCACTTTTGGTGCCTGAGCGCCAAACTACCGTGCACTCAGACCGTTTTGCCTGTATTTTTTTGTACTCACCGAAGGTATTCAATTATTTATTTTGGAATTCAATCACTTCTAGTGAGGCCATAATATCAGTAAGAGTCGCCAACGGCTTGTCTCACCTTAACTTTTTACCTGCTATTTTGTAAGCATGTAGGCATTCTTAGTATGGAGTCGCAATAACACAATCCGTTCAAAACTGTGACGCTCAGGCTCGCGTGTAGGCACAATCCGCGCTGGGCGACGCCGCAAGAACACCTTCGAGCCAAGGGCACTCATAACCCAAAAACATTATAACGAAAGCAATTCTATGCGACATGCGTCACACATGATTGCTTATACTTGCGCGCATTGCAACGACAAGGAGCACAAAAAATGAACAACTACGGCATCTACGCCATTGGCGCCGCACTCGTCGACACAGAAATTCAAATCGACGATACCGACCTCGCTACACTCCAAATAGACAAAGGCGTGATGACTTTAGTCGACGCCGAGCGGCAGCGGCAGCTGCTCAGTCATTTAAGCGATAAGCTGGTGGCATCTGAGCTAGCCTGTGGCGGTTCTGCAGCAAACAGCATAATCGCCGCCCAGTATTTTGGCACGAAAACTTTCTTTAGCTGCCAAGTCGCCGACGATAATCATGGCAAATTTTATGCCGATGACTTGGTTCGCGCCGGTGTTGCTACCCAAGCTCATGCTCATGCCAAGCCCGGAATCACGGGAAAGTGCCTTGTTATGATTACCCCAGATGCCGAGCGCACTATGAATACCCACCTCGGTATTAGCGAAACATTGTCGGTCGACAACATAGACGCCGAAGCTATTACACATAGCAAATTTGTCTACATCGAGGGCTACTTGGTCACCTCAGCAACCGGCAAACCCGCTGCGATAAAAACGCGCGAACTTGCTCATGCCGCGGGTGCGCAGGTCGCCATCAGCTTATCCGACC
>DATBNJ010000152.1:0-4973 GCA_036554385.1 Marinagarivorans sp.
TGCACGTAATCCCCGCTGTTGACGGCCATGATCCCGAAGCGATCAAGGCGGCCATTACAGCGGCAAAAGCCGAGACTGGCAAGCCGACCCTAATTTGTACTAAAACGATCATTGGTTTTGGTTCACCTAACAAGTCTGGCAGTCACGACTGTCACGGCTCGCCACTCGGTGATGATGAAATCGCAGCGGCTCGCGAGTTCTTAAACTGGCCTCACGCGCCTTTTGAAATCCCCGCCGAAGTTTATGCCGGTTGGGACGCCAAAGAAGCAGGCAACGCTACAGAAAACGCTTGGAACGAGAAGTTTGCCGCGTATAAGGCTGCGCACCCAGAGCTTGCTGCCGAGTACGAGCGTCGCGTTATTAAAGGCGATTTACCTGCCGATTTTGAACAAAAAGCCAACGCGTGGATCAAAGAGTGCCAACAGAAAGGCGAGAACATTGCCAGCCGTAAAGCCTCACAAAACTCTATTGGTGCTTTCGGTGCAATGTTGCCCGAGCTATTAGGTGGGTCTGCTGACTTAGCGGGTTCCAACTTGACCTTGTGGAGTGGCTCTAAAGGCATCACCAAAGAAGACGCTAGCGGTAACTACCTGTACTACGGCGTGCGTGAATTTGGTATGAGCGCATTGATGAACGGTATTTCGGTGCACGGAGGCTTTATTAACTACGGCGCAACTTTCCTAATGTTTATGGAGTATGCGCGCAACGCCGTGCGAATGTCCGCGCTCATGGGCACACAGAATATCTTCGTGTACACCCACGACTCTATTGGTCAGGGCGAAGACGGCCCCACCCACCAGCCGATTGAGCAATTGGCGACCTTGCGCTTAACGCCAAAATTAAACACGTGGCGCCCCTGTGATGCGGCTGAAACCGCGGTGTCTTGGAAGTCTGCGATCCAGTATAAAGATGGTCCTTCTGCGCTTGTGTTTAGTCGGCAAGGATTGACGGCCTTTGAGCGCAATGATGAGCAGCTTGCGAATATTGCCAAAGGTGGTTACATCCTGCGTGACTGTGAAGGCACCCCGGAAGCGATTTTGATTGCGACCGGCTCTGAAGTTGCCTTGGCTGTTAAGTCGGCTGAAGAACTAGCGGCAAAAGGTAAAAAAGTGCGCGTTGTTTCGATGCCGTCAACTAGCGTATTTGATCAGCAAGATGCCGAATACAAACAAAGCGTATTGCCCGTTGAGGTTAGCGCGCGTGTTGCGATCGAAGCGGCTCATGTCGACTTTTGGAGCAAGTATGTTGGCCTAGAGGGTGCCGTTGTGGGTATGAGCACCTTCGGTGAGTCTGCCCCCGGTAACGTTTTGCTCGAGCATTTTGGTTTCACCACTGAAAATGTTGTGAGCACCACGCTCGAATTATTAGATTAAGGCTTTGCCAAGGCGCCTTCGGGCGCCTTTTTACCTTTAACCCTCTGAATCTAGCTCTAAACCTTTAGCGTTGTTGATGGTGTCGCTGCGTCACCGCTGAGTTGTTAGAACTGAATTTAGAACTTTTTAAACAATCACCGTTTTATCCGGTTCGTTGGAGAATCACTATGACCATCAAATTAATGGCAAACCTCGACCTTAAAGGCAAACGTGTACTCATTCGTGAAGATTTAAACGTGCCGAGTATGGATGGCAAGATCACCTCAGATGTCCGTATTCGAGCGGCCCTGCCCACCATTAAAATGGCCCTTGATGCCGGCGCCAAAGTGATTGTTATGAGCCACTTAGGTCGCCCAACCGAAGGCGAATACGAAGAGCAGTACTCCCTAAAGCCAGTGGCGGATCACTTGGGCAAGTTACTTGGCAAAGATGTACCCGTTGTGCGCGATTGGAAAAGTGGTGTTGATGTTGCCGATGGTGAGTTGATTTTATTGGAAAATGTTCGCTTTAATCTCGGTGAAAAAGGTGATGACGAGGGGCTGTCTAAAGCTTACGCCAACCTGTGCGACATATACGTAATGGACGCTTTTGGCACAGCGCACCGGGCCCAGGCGTCAACGCACGGCGTTGCACGTTTTGCACCCATTGCTTGCGCTGGTCCGTTGCTGGCCGCAGAGCTCGATGCACTAGAGAAGTCGATGGCAAAGCCGGCGCGCCCTGTAGTGGCTATCGTAGGCGGCTCTAAAGTGTCTTCTAAGCTGACGGTTTTAGACGCGCTGTCAAAAGTGGCCGATACGTTGGTTGTGGGTGGAGGCATCTCGAATACGTTTGTCGCTGCAGCGGGTAACGAAGTGGGTAACTCCCTTTATGAAAAAGATTTAATTCCTGAAGCTCAGCGCTTGTGCAAGCAAACCGAAGTGGTTTACGCGACCGATGTGCGCACCACCAAAGATGGCTTTAGCGACTGGAAACACGACTCGAAAACCGAGGTGCGAAGCGCCAGCGAGGTGCAAGCCGATGAAGAGATTATCGACTACGGCCCAGAAACCGCCGAGCGCGTTGCTGATATTATCAAAAATGCCAAAACCGTTATTTGGAATGGCCCTTGTGGTGTATTCGAATTTGATGCGTTTGCCAAAGGGACCGAAGTGGTAGCTCGTGCGATCGCCGCCAGCGAAGCTTTCTCTATTGCCGGCGGTGGCGACACCTTAGCGGCGATTGATAAATTTGATCTCGCCGATGGCATTTCTTACATCTCGACAGGCGGTGGCGCCTTCCTCGAGTATGTTGAGGGCAAGAAGTTGCCCGCTGTGCAGGTGCTAGAGTCGCGCGCACACTAAATTCAACCGAGTTGCCCGGATAAGAAAAAAGCGGCCCATCGAGGCCGCTTTTTTCTTGTCGCCCGCCGCCACACCTACTAGGTGGCTGGCTAAAACCTGCTTGTAACCCCGTTTGCTAGTCACCCCGTATAGCCCCTTTGTTTGCGCGCAAAAATACCGTACCCCGTGAGCGCACCTTCAGATCCGTGTCTATAGTTATTGGTAGACCTCGGTATTTAGCCGCCAGTTTGGCGCGGGTAAATACCATCACTATCACGTGTTATCGATTGGACACTCCATGACTCGGTTACTTTTTATAATCTCAACGTGGTTGATCTGCTGCGTTGGCTTTACCACGTCGGCTTATGCAAATGCAGCCGATAGCTACCCCCGCAAGCTCAGTTTTGTTGATGTACTGAAAAACCGTGATATTGCCCTCGGTGAGGTATTGTCCGTTGCGCAAGACAAGCACGGATTCATGTGGTTTGGCGGCCGCAACGCCTTAGTGCGCTACGATGGCTACGATTTTGTTGAAGTGTTCTCAGCGAAAGACGCCGCTAAAACCGGCTCCGAGCCATTGGTTTGGGTATTTGGTTTACATGTCGATAGCGACAATCAGCTTTGGGCGGGTACTCGGGACGGGCTCTTTCGGCTCGATCGTGACTACAATGTATTTCGCCGCATAGCGCCTGAGAATACGCTACTTACGCAGGTTAATGTGATTAAACAAGCCCCGTCGGGCGAGATCTTGGTGGGTACTTATGGAGGCTTTTCGGTACTCGATAAAGCGGGCGAACCCTTAAAGCAATTTAGCGGCCCCCTTGAAGACGCCGAGGCTCGCGGTTTTAAAGCGCTGCTTCCCAATGCAAATATTCATGCAGTCACCTTTAATAGCGAGCATATTTGGCTGGGGACCGGCGTTGGCTTAACGCGAGTGGACCTAAACGATGACAGCGTTAAAAACTATATTCCCTTTCCCGAAAATCCACAATCGACCAGCGAAAATGAAATTTGGTCGCTCGATGTCGCCCCGAATGGGCATATTTGGGCGGGTACCCACAATGGCGCCTACCGGTTTAACCCCGATAAGGAAACCTTTAAGCGTTACCAGCATGACCCTAAAGACCGAAATAGCTTGGGCGGCAACTACATTTGGGATGTGTTAGTGGATAAACAAGGCTGGGTCTGGCTTTGCACGGACTCTGGTGGGGTAAGCCTTTACGATCAGCAAAATGACCGTTTTATTCGTTACGATAACGTGAAAAGCCGGCCTGATTCACTCAAGTATTCGTCAACCCGCAAGGTGTTTGAAGACAATATTGGCGACCTGTGGGTAACCACATTCCCCACGGGAATTAATTACTACGACCGCTCGACCGCGGCATTCGACAATGTGACCGCCGTCGCGGGCGAAAAAAATAGCCTGAGCGATAGCAATGTTTGGACACTCAGTGAGGATAGCAAGGGCCGTATTTGGCTGGGTACTAGCGGAGGCGTTGATCGCTATACGCCCGCCAGTGGAGAGTTCGCAAATTTCACGGCGGACAACGGCGGCATTGCACTAAATAATTTGATATCCAGTCACGTCGATTCAAAAGATCGCGTTTGGGTGGGCACTTGGGAGGGTGGTTTACACCGTTTCTCTACCAAAAATAACCGCTTTGAAGTTGTGCCATTTGCGCCAGAATTAATCGGTTCTGGCCAAAAGGTGCACAATAAGCTTATTGGTAAAACCGTTTGGAATATTCGCGAGGACGACGAAGGGTTTTTGTGGTTAGCCACACACAATGCGGGCCTTGCGCGTTACTCCCCCGAGCAAAATCAGTTTGTGCACTATCCGTCTAACCCTTCCGACCCAGAAACACTGACCAACTCCATTGTGTGGACCACCTTTGAAGACAGCCGTGGCAATTTTTGGATTGGCACCGTAGGCGGATTAAACCTGTTTGATAAAAAAACCGGTAAAGTCACGCAGCGAATTTATAAAAATGAAGGCGTTGAGGGCGCGTTAAATAACGACTCCATTTTATCAATTTATGAGGATAGCCAAGGTCGCTTGTGGTTTGGGACAAATGCGGGCTTGCACCTCTATAACTACGAGACGCAGCGCTTTACCTTTTACGGCACCAAAGACGGCTTTTCTGATATGAGCATCCGCAGCATACTGGAAAGCCCTCAAGGAGAGTTGTGGCTCGGGACCAATAACGGCGTGGTCCGTTTTGACCCGCAAACTCAAAGAGTCACTAACTATAAAACCTACAACGGACAGCAGCTTGGGTCA
>DATBNJ010000180.1:0-17901 GCA_036554385.1 Marinagarivorans sp.
CGGGCGAGGCCGACTTCAACACCATCGGCGAGCGGGTCCGCCTCAAAGAGCAACACCTAGCGTCGCTGGTCGCTCAACTCGAAGCGTTTCGAAGCTACTCCCACAACAACTTTACCGGCAATATCGACCAGGCCGACAGCAACTCAACACTCATGCTGACGTCCGGTTTTATTATTTGGGCTTCGAGCATATTGGTACTCACGTTAACGGTTTACACCATCGCGCGCTTGATCTTGGGCAGCATCATTAAGGTGTCTAAGTCACTGCATCAAATTGCCCGCAGTGGTGATGTGGCGCAAAACATACCGGTGACATCACGCGATGAAATTGGCCGCTTAACACAAAGCTTCAACGAGTTAATGGAAAAACTGCGCGAGCGAACCAACGACCTTATGAGTATGATGCACAACATGCACCAAGGGCTGTTCACCATTACCGAACAGGAAACGGTTCACAAGGAATACTCCAGCCATATCGAAACCGTATTCGCCACAACCGATGTTGCCAACCGCCCTTATCGCGAACTACTGTTCAGCCAAGCGCAACTCGGAAGCGACCAGCTAGACCAAATACAAACGGCGATTTCAAGCCTGCTTGGCTCGGATGAAATGATGTTCGGATTTAATGAGCATTTACTGATTAAAGAGTACCGCATTCAACACGATGCGAGCGCCGAAGCACAAATAATTGAGCTCGATTGGGACCCAATCGTCGCAGACGGCGTGATTAACAAAATTATGGTCACAGTGCGCGATGTCACGCAATTGAGAGCAATGCAGACCGAAGCGCAGGAACAGAAAAAAGAGCTCGATATTGTAGGTCAGATTATCCGAATTTCCCCCGCAAAATTCACCGCATTTATCCATAATGCCCATTCGCTACTGGACAAAAATGAAGAGCTGATTCGCGCCAACCAGCACAAAAGCTCTGCTACCGTCGCTAGCCTCTTCGTGAATATGCACACCATTAAAGGCAATTCGCGAACATACCAACTTTCTGACATCACTAATCTTGTTCACGAAGCCGAAACAACCTATGACCAATTGCGCAAAGACGGCGAATACCCTTGGAATCCCGAGCAACTTTTAACGGAACTAAGCGCTGTGCGCGCCGCTATCGATAAATACCAAACCATTAAACAAGAAAAACTTGCATTCAATGCCAGCAGTGATATTCCCGAGGGCAGTATTGTGCTCAGCAAAAACGATTATCAAAAATTACTAACTCAAGCCAATAATAAAAATTTAACCGCCATTGCATCCACCTTAGCGCGCCTCGATACCAACACCCTAGAAGACGCACTTGGCGACATTTTGCGCTCGTTACCCTCAATAGCCGCGCAATTGGATAAGCCCGCACCTAAACTCGATTTACAACTCAACTGCCTATTGTTACACCGAGAATATAACGACCTTATTAATAATGTCTTTACCCATTTGCTACGCAACGCCATTGACCACGGCATAGAATCCGCCGACCAGCGCCTTCAAAGCCATAAAAGCGCACAAGGCACAATACACTTACATGCAGACACGCAACCGCACGGGGCCACGTTGTGGTTGTGGGACGACGGTCGAGGCCTTAATTTAAACCGCCTTAAAGAAAAGGCCGAGGCCGACAACCAACTCACCGAGCAACAACTCGACTCGCCCGACGCTATTGCACAATATTTATTTAGGCCTGGCGTATCCACGGCCGAGCAAGTCACGGCAATTTCAGGGCGAGGCGTTGGCATGGACGCTGTCAAGCGCTATCTGCAAGATGCTGACTGTGATATCCAAATATGCCTAGATAGCGAGGCGCGGAGCAAAGACGGCTTTACCCCCTTCAAATTAAAAATATCCCTCGCCCCGCAGTTATGTGAAATTGCCGCCGACAAGGTTGCCTAAGCCTGCGAGTACCGATGATGCGCCGCCAGCAAGCGATAGAATGGCTGCGCCCGACGCGTTGTGGATACCAATGCCTAAAGTGCACGCGCTGACTTTCGCAATCGCCCCAGAGCCGTATCAGTCATGGACTTTCAGGCCATGAACTCAGTACAATGGGCTGCTATTTCATTATTAAGCACTCGACGGGCTATGACAAACTCTACTATTGATGACTTAAATTTGGTCTCGCAAGAGATTTTAATCTCTCCGGACCAACTGAAAGCGGAATTACCATTAACGGAAAGCGCAGCTACCGTGGTAAGAAAAGGCCGCGAAACCGTGCGTAACATCCTTGACCGACAGGACAATCGCTTAATGGTTGTGATTGGCCCTTGCTCTATTCACGACACTAAAGCGGCGATGGATTACGCGCACCGACTCAAAGTGTTAGCGGATAAGGTCTCTGACACGTTGTTTGTGATTATGCGCGTGTACTTCGAAAAACCGCGTACCACTACCGGCTGGAAAGGTCTAATCAACGACCCTTACATTAACGACTCGTTTAAAATTGAAGAGGGTCTGCACGTTGGACGTAAACTGCTACTCGATATCGCCGAGCTAGGCTTAGCGACCGCGACCGAAGCGCTAGACCCCATTTCGCCGCAATACCTTCAAGACCTAATTTCTTGGTCTGCGATTGGCGCACGTACTACCGAATCGCAAACCCACCGCGAGATGGCAAGTGGCTTGTCGTCGCCGGTTGGTTTTAAAAATGGTACCGATGGCGGATTAACAGTCGCAATCAACGCTTTGCAGTCGGTCAGTAGCCCACACCGCTTTTTGGGTATCAATGGCAATGGCCAAGTGTCGATTATTCACACCCGTGGCAACCCCTATGGCCATGTTGTGTTGCGCGGCGGTAATGGCAAACCCAACTATGATTCCGTCAGTGTTGCCCTGTGCGAAAAAGCTCTGGCCGAGGCCAAAGTACCCACCAACATCATGATTGACTGCAGTCACGCCAACTCCAACAAAAACCATGAACTACAAACGTTGGTTATGGACAACGTGACCCATCAAATCCTCGAGGGCAACACCTCTATTATGGGCCTGATGGTCGAAAGTCACATTGGTGCGGGCAATCAAAAAATCCCCGCCAATTTGGACGATTTAGAGTACGGCGTATCCATTACCGATGCCTGCATCGACTGGGAAACCACTGAAGATGCGCTGCTGGCCATGCACAATCAACTTAAAGACGCGCTACCTAAGCGCGGCTAATTAAGTAGCAGCCGGTTACCATTCACGGCCTTAACCAAGACACTTAGCTAAAGCGGCTCCTTCGAGCCGCTTTTTTTATAGGCGATATTTGCCACTGGCTGCCAACACAAACCCAGCCGTCGCTAGACGGCTGATACTGAGGTCTGTGCAGCATACCGGCACAAACAGTGATTAGCCGGCATCCCACCCTATAGCGTGGCTATAAGTATTTACCCTAGTCTTTTGGGGGCTTATGCTTTCTTACCATAAACAGCCTGCCAAGCATTACCACTTATCCCCTCAAGCCTGACGTGTATCATTCGCCACTTAAAAAAGCCTTATTTTTGCGTACTCTTTCTCAGTAGGAACAAGAAACTTACCTAGCTCAATGCGCCGTGAGGTGTCACACTTAAGTTGTTGCTGTTCGGCAGAAAACACATACAGGGATTATTAAAACAACGCTCGATAGCGCAAAACGCGCAAAAACAATAACCGCGAGCTTGAACGAACTGAGTAACGGCGATACGCAATCACAATAACAAAGAGGTTCATGCAATGACTTCACATCGCTCTACAGAAACATCTGCATACTCAAACACCGCCAGTACTACGACTCCGTCAATTTACACCTCGTTAAACGACCACGCAGCCATGAGCGAGCTGGTCGCAGAGCTAAAAGACCCACTGAGCTTTTGGCAAGAAATTAGAATTACCCCTATGTCGGGTACCGACTATGTATTTGTTCCAAACTTTATCTACCAGGCATTTGGTGGCAGCTATTGCGTGGCGCGCTTTGTATCCGAGCTTAGCACCGCATTTGAGATAGAGCCCAGCCGATTACAACTGGTATGCCGCAATGACAAAGCCAACGAAGACTGGTCGTACGGCAAAACCATTATCGAATGGGGTCCCGAAGGCGTCAGCCATAGCCATCTTGAAGTTATTCCCGCTCACTCAAAATTCCACGAATTTATTGACTCCATGTTCCAATACAGCTTAGCGCTAGTCACTCAACTAGAGCACTGAACTGAACAGCTAACCAGCGGGCCGCGGGCGCTGGAGAGATCCGCAGAGCAGACAACTTTTTATTGTGGGCATTAGTACGCCCTTTTTATTCGGCTGTCATCGAGGTGTTCGCACATCATTGCGGCGCCGTCTAGTATTCTAGGCGTGTGTCGTTGAATAATATCGGGCGGAATAAAATACAGGTTATCGTTTTTTACCGCCGTCAGGCTCGACCACGCCCTCCAATGCTCTAACCAATCGGGCCTTGCCTCACCCATGCCACTGGCCACAATCGCCTCGGGGTCACGCTGTAAAACCGCTTCCAAGCTAATTTTTGGCGCAATAGTCACGGCGTCGCCAAAGGCGTTGCGGCCGCCGCACAGGCGAATCACATCGCTAATCATATGTTCGCGATTTAAGGTTTGCAGAGGCTCGTGCCACACTTGGTATAAAACAGTCACAGATGTGCGCTCCGCGTAGGTGGCGCGCAACTGAGCCAATCGGCCAAGGTATTCATCGGCCGCTCGATTGGCCACCTGAGCTTGCCCCAACAGTACACCGTAATCGCGAATGGAACGCGCAACGTCCGCTAGGTTTTTAGGGTCACTCACATACACCACTAGACCCAGCGATTCTAATTTGCTGAGAATCTTCGCCGCCCCAGCCGACTCCCAGACAACAACGAGATCGGGATTTTTCGCGGCGATGGCCTCGAGGCTTGCAGAGCTTATTTTCCCTACCCGCGGTATCGCTTTAGCAGCCTCGGGGAAATCACAATAATCTACCGCGCCCACAAGTGCATCGCCGCCGCCGGCGGCAAATATGTTTTCAACAATATGGGGCGCTAAGGCAACGACGCGCTTGGCCGGCGAATTTAAAGTGACAACTCGCCCCCGATAATCCCGCACTTCGATTTTTGTGGGTTCGGATACCTGAAGGCGCTTGGCTACCATATCACCAGAAAGATCATCGGCCTTCACCACACCGTTAAGCGCCAGCGCAACAAACACGGTCGATGCCGCCATGCGCAGGCTCATTTTATAAAAATAATTTAAAACCACATTATGCTCATTGAATTATCGGGAATTATCGAAAATTTGCGCGACGGATAATAATGCCGGCACCCGTTATTTTGATTAACAATCACTTTAGGGCGCCCTTTAGGGCACCCTTTACGCCGCTTATCAGTTAATGGCCGTTAAGCGTGCTGTAGGCTTAAAGTGCACCCAGCAACCACTAGCTCAACGTTGTCACACAGCCGAGCGATAGCTTGATTTAACCAACCAGCCTCATCGGCGAAAACGCGATTTAGTTCTCCCATAGGTACAATGCCCGAACCCACCTCGTTGCTCACAAAGATAATGTCGCCTTTAAGCTCGGGTAAAAGGGTTAGCAGCGCGCGCTTTTCATAGGGCAGCTGGTTGTGGTGCAGGCAGTTATTCAGCCAAAGCGTTAAACAATCGACCAAGAATACCACGTTGTCGGCGTCATTTTGCCGCAACACCTGCGCCAAATGCAGCTGCTCTTCAAGTACTCGAAATCGGCCGTCGCGCTCGCTTTTATGGCGCGCAATACGTCGTTGCATTTCGCTGTCGGCATCGCGTGGCTCGCCACCCCACGCAGTGGCAATGTATACGGGCAATTTACCGGGGGTGGCTAGGGCGCGCTGCTCAGCTATGCGGCTTTTGCCGCTGCGGGCACCCCCCAAAATTAGGGCTCTCATCATTCAGCCTTATTCATCCAAAGGAAAACGTTACGCCTTCTTGTCAGCAACCTGCCGCAATCAAGCTATCACAGTATTGAGAACCGTTTTAACGCCGTTTTTTTGCACGACGGACACCTGAGCACCCAGTAAATCAGATACCATCGCTGCCGTTAAATGCTCCTGTACCGAGCCATACGCCATAACGCGACCACACTGCAACGCCAATAGTGTATCGGCGTAGTTGGCGACAACGTTTAGGTCGTGCTCGATGAGTAAAACTGCGACCTTATCACCGGCAAACTGCCGAACGATTTGCATAAGCTGCTGCTTATGTCCGAGGTCCAGCGAGCTGGTTGGCTCGTCTAATATTAAAAGCCTGGGGTCACCATCAGCACTGCGCCAGACCTGCGCCATCACACGCGCCAATTGCGTTCGCTGCTTTTCGCCACCGGATAAATCGGTGTAGCGGCGCCCGCTTAAATAACTGATATCTAGCGCCGCCATCGCGGCATGTGCAATGTCCGTATCGATGCGCCGACCACTGCTGTGCGGCGTGCGCCCTAATAAAACGACCTCCGCCACGGAATAAGGGAAGTTTAACGCGCTAAATTGCGGCAACACAGCAATATGTCTAGCCAGCTCGACGGCGGAGAACTCGGCAATAGAGCGACCGGCGAACTGAATACTCCCAGAGGCTTTCACATCACCAAGAAGCGCCCGCACCACACTGGTTTTACCTGCGCCGTTCGGGCCGATAATGCCGAGAATTTCGCCCGGCTTAACACTAAACGCAATATCATCAATAATGGCGGCGCCATTTTTTTCGTAGCGAACCGCATCCAACATCAACATTAGTGGGCGGCTCCTTGTCGATAGCGATTTCTCAGCAGTAATATAAACACGGGGGCTCCTAACACGGATGTTAATAAACCCACAGGCAGCTCCGTCGGGGCGATAAGAATTCTCGCAAGTATATCCGCCAACACCAACAAAGCCGCGCCCACACATGCACTAATCGGCAGTAAATAACGATGGTTCGGCCCAATCACTATGCGCACAATATGCGGCACTACTAGGCCCACAAACGAGATAACGCCGGCCAGCGCAACACAAATACCCACGCCCGCGGCAATAGCCACAATAACCCTGCGCTTAACGGCTGCCACATCAATCCCCAAGTGGCGCGCTTCAGACTCGCCCAACAATAATGCATTTAGCGCGCTGGACTGCCAAAAAAGCCCCGCAAACACCACGATCAGTGCGACGCTCGCGATCACAACTTGCACTGCATCAGCACTTTCCAACCCGCCCATTTGCCACAAACTAATTTGCCGCAATTTATGATTATCGGCCATAAATTCCAGCGCGTTGGCAAGGCTACCGGCCAAATACGAAAAAGCAACACCCGCCAGTAACATAGTCGCAACCGAGGTGCCGGTCGAACGGGTGGCTAAGCGGTATACACAAAGCACCACAAGTACCGCCCCGACAAAGGCGCCAAGCGATACCAACGACAAACCCAGCCAACCCCACTGACTAAAGTCAAGCAATACAATAACGGCGCTAGCGCCAGCAGCCGCACCGGCACTCACGCCGATCAGTGAAGGGTCGGCGAGAGGGTTTCGAAACAGGCCTTGCGAGGCCGCGCCACAAACAGCGAGCAGCGCACCCACAAGGGCCGCGAGCAGTGCCCGAGGCAACCGCAACGACTCGACAATCAGCGTTGTTTGCATATCGCCCTGCCCCTGCAGCCAAAGCAGTAAATGTCCAAAGGGGATGGACACTGCACCGACACACAGCGCAACCACGACCAAGCTCGCTAACAGTAGCAAACAACCCGTTAACAACAAGGGCCAGTATCGACGTACGGTATTGGGATGAAGCATGAGGGAGTTACCTTGAACCGAGCAAAACGCCTACGGCCTAACATTTGCGACACGCCAGCAAGTCGCCTAAAAACATCGTCGCCCACAACGATTCAGCTAAATAAACATGGACCTTTTGAAAGAGTGCTGGTTGATCATCTGCCAACTACTCAAGCGCCAGAAGCGTTTTAAAACTGCCATGCTTTGGCGGGACCATCCCAATGGTATCTATCGTATCGCTACAGAGAAGTAATTAATTAGCACAACGCAGTTATCGGTCGAGCGTGATGCTGAGAAGGCTTGAGCGGCCTGCACAATAGTTATCCAGTGCCCACGTTAATGAGCCCATGAAAGTTACAAAGGCCTAGTCCCCGAGCGCGCTAACCTAAGATAAACCGTAAAAAAGCCCAGAAGACTGACCTCTGGGCTTTTAGACGCTAGGCGCAAAGTAGCCGCAACCGACTCAAAGCACAACCACGGTTGACTTTGGCGCATACTAATCCCGCTAATTATAGGCTATACGGCATACGCGCCAGCTTTCAGCACGACCCTATGCGAGTGGATTCGAAATATTGCGGTTTTTTGGGCAGGACTTAATCCGTAACACCGATTAACTGTAATAAGCTTGTGAGCTATCGGAGTGGTCCGTGATATCACGCACGGCCTGCAAGCCCGGCACTTTTTCGAGCAAGGTTTTTTCAACGCCGCCTTTTAGCGTCATATCCACCGCGCTACAACCTTGGCAGCCGCCGCCAAACTTTAACACTGCAACCTTATCGTCGGTCACCTCGACCAAACTGACATTGCCCCCGTGCGACGCCAAACCGGGATTAACTTCGTTCACCAAAATGTAGTTGATAATATCGTCGATGGGGCTGTCATCAGTAATTTTAGGCATTTTTGAATTGGGCGCGCGTATCGTTAATTGCCCACCCATACGATCGGGTGAATAGTCAACTTTAGCGTCGTCTAAAAAGGGCACGCTGCGACCTTCAAACCAAGCATCAAAGCCATTCAGGCGCATCTTAACATCGCCCTCTTTCTCTTCACCGGGACGACTGTAAGCAATACAGGTTTCGGCCTGAGCCGTTCCCGGCGACGATACAAACATACGAATGGCAATGCCCTCGCAGTTTTGCTTTTCGAGAAGACCCGCAAGGTACTCCTGCGCCGACTCGGTGATATTCACATTGGGAAGCCCAGCGGCCACTTGCGCGCCGGGTGCCCCAGCACTGGCATCCATTTCGCTAACTTCGTTTGTAGACTGATGTTCTGACATGAATTCTCTCTTTGCGCGCCAGCGATACAGTAACCGGAGCGCGACAATATACCTTAGTGATTTACTCGGGTATTCTACCGCATAGGGCTAAAACCGCAACACACCACCGCAAAGGCACTAGTAGATTATGCCTTGCCGGCATACAGCGTCGGGTCTGCGACCTTGGCGCCGGCGAAGCCAGCTTTGCGCAATCGACAAGAATCGCAAACGCCGCACGCCTCGCCAGCATCGTTCGCCTGGTAACACGACACCGTCAAGCCGTAATCCACTCCTAGCGCAATGCCTTCGCGGATAATTTCTGCTTTACTCATATGCAATAACGGTGTTTTGATGGCAAGCGGCCGCCCTTCAACACCCGCCTTAGTAGCGAGGTTGGCCATCGCTTGGAAAGCGCTGATATATTCGGCGCGACAGTCTGGATAGCCCGAATAATCTACGGCATTAACACCGATCCAGATCGCTTCGGCCTCAAGCACCTCAGCCCAGCCCAACGCGATCGACAAAAATATGGTATTGCGAGCTGGCACATAGGTGACGGGAATACCGCCGGGATCATCCTCGGGAACGGCAATTGTGTCATCAGTTAAAGCCGACCCGCCGATAGCGCGAAGATCAAGACTGACCGTTTTATGCTCGGCCGCCCCCAGTGCCTTCGCTGTCGCCGCAGCGGCAACCAACTCGGCGCGATGGCGCTGACCATAATCAAAGCTAATGGTGTAACAGGTGTAGCCTTGAGCTTGCGCCATAGCCAATACCGTTGTGGAATCAAGCCCGCCAGATACCAACACAACTGCTTTTTTACACATACTCATAGAAACCTCCTAGATGGTTCTAATCGCGGGGCTCGCCTCCCTGCGCCGCCACACGACTCATTGCTCACGCTAACGTGGGGCATCTATACGCCGGGTTTGTCGCCCCACAGCAGCTTGTGCAATTGCATTTGGAAGCGTACCGGCAAGTTATCTTCAACAATCCAATCCGCGAGGGTGCGCTCGGCTAACTCGCCATGCACCGGCGAGAACAAAACCTCGCCAACTCGTTGCGCTAACGCGTATTCATCGAGTTTAAACTTCGCCCACTCGTAATCCTCGCGACTGCCCAAGACAAATTTCACTTGATCTTTTGGCTGTAGCAATGGAATGTTTTCATAGCGATTCTTGGCGACCTCGCCAGAGCTCGGCGCTTTTAAATCCATCACCGTACTGACCCGTTGGTCGACTGGGGCGACGTCCATGGCACCACTGGTTTCAAGTGACACTTGGTAGCCCTGGTCGCACAGCGCCGTAAGTAGTGGTAAACAATCCGGTTGAGCCAGAGGCTCGCCGCCGGTTACACAGAGGTACCTAGGGTTGAAACTTGCCACCTTCGCCAAGATATCGGGTAATGTCATTCGCTGTCCGCCGTAAAAAGCGTATTCCGAATCACAGTACCCACAGCGCAAGGGGCACCCCGTGAGCCTGACAAAAACAGTCGGAAGGCCGATGGTGCGCGCCTCGCCTTGTAGAGAATAAAAGATTTCGGTAATACGCAAACTTGCGTCAGACATGCCAACCACAACACACTAAACTATTAAAGGAGCGCAATTTTACCTGTTTTTCGAACCCCGTGCTTGCCGAGCAGTCTGAGCAGCACAAAGCCCCCTAGGTGTTTGCGATAAAAAATCGCAAGCACAGCCCATTTGACCGGCTCATCGCTACCACACGCAGGACATCACAAATGCTTAAACGCACGCTTTCATTCTTAGCCACAAGCACGCTGCTTGGTGGGCTCCTCCCATTAAACCCCGCCGCCGCAGACGCGATGGTGTGGAAAGTAAGCAATCAGCACGGCGAGCTTTATCTCGGCGGCACCATTCATATGCTGCGCGAATCGGACTACCCATTGAACGCCGAGTACGATGTGGCATTTAAAAACAGCGATGCCATTGTCTTTGAAACAGATATCGACGCTACCCATGATCTTGGGTTTCAGCAGCAAATGATGATGCAAATGAGCCTGCCGCCCGGCAAAACACTGGCGGATGTATTACAGCCCGCGACATATAAAAGGTTAAGCGAATTCACGGCAAAGTCGGGCCTGCCCTTAGAGATGATGCAGTCGTTTAAGCCCGCACTGGTTATGCTAACGCTCACTCAGCTTGAACTGCAAAAACTCGGCATTACGGCGGCAAGCGGTATCGAGGGCCATTTTTCGAAACTGGCAAATCAGCACAACAAAAGCGTTTCAAGCCTAGAAACCCCCGACGAACAAATCGCACTACTGGCCACCATGGGCGACGGCTACGAAGATGAATTTGTTAACGGTTCTCTCGATGACTTTAAAAACCTAAACAGCGAATTTAAAGCGCTGATCGCCGCATGGAAGGCTGGGGATGTTGTAACCATCGACGAGAAAATGACTACCATGATGAAAGATCGCTTTCCCCAAATGTACGATACACTTCTGGTTAAGCGAAACTTCAACTGGATTAAAACGATTGATGAGCTTATCCGAACACCTGAAAAGGAATTTATCCTCGTCGGTGCCGCACACCTTGCAGGGCCAGACAGCGTGCAAAGCCTACTTAAAGCCCAAGGCTACCAAATAGAAAGAGTATCAATTAATAGCAAAAGCGTTAAACAATAAAATCCCACAAATTAAAACCACATTGCGCTGGCTGACTCGCGCAATGTGGTCGCGTCCCTTAAATGCGCAACAATCTAACGTTAGAATGAATAGCGAAACGCCAGCTCATAGGTAGAAAGATTATCGCCTGCGGTAGCCAGTAAATTAATGCCCATATTAGGATTAATTTCAAATAAGGCATTACCGAATGCCGATACGTCATCACCGGCATCCACATCGGTATAACGTAAGCCACCACCCAATTCCAACCAATACGTTACTTGCGCGCGAACACCTGCATCGAGGGAGTAACCATCGCTAGAATCTTCACTAAGATCGTCATACCAGTCCCCTAAGCTGTCGTCACCACCGATAACATCATTATCGGTTTGCCCAAAGCTAAAGTCACCTAGATCCATATCGACATAGGATGCCGTTGTGACAAAATCCATTACGCGCGTCAAGGGTGCGTGAAAGCCGACACCTAGCCTCATAGTTTTAACATTGGTATCAGAAGGAATTACCGCACCATTATTATCCACAAAAGCAAAGTCGGCTTCTGTATCAGAATAACTGGCAAAGCCAAAAAAGTTTTGAGCAAAACCCACAGAGACTTCCGCTTTATAGCCGCCGCCGTCGTCAATATCATCAATAAAATCATCAAGACTATCGCTGTCTTGGTAGATATCAACATCCTGCACAAGGTAACCACCTTGTACATAACTGTAACTTAAATCCTCTTGAGTATTAGCAAAGGACGCAGCTGGCAGCATTAAGACGCCAAGAGCCACACGCAAAGGTAACTTTTTAACATTTAGTGAACGAACCATATTCAACTCCTACTGAATTAACCAACGCCGTTAATTAATGCACTTATGTATTAAAAGATATTGAAAGGCACCCTTTCAATAAAGCCTATCTCAGTAAGAGCAAAAGCAATGCCATCGGTGGATAAAGTGCCGAATTATTCCCAACAAAGGGGAAATAAAGTTGCTTACACCTTGAGTTACTGGACATTGCGAGGAGTTTTTACGTGGATCGAGCCACTTGGTTATTGGCATACTTAAAAATACTATGGATTCGCGGTTTAAAAATGCAAACCACAGCGACTTTAATGATAGCAATTACTTATTTTTTGCCAAAAAATTGTAGTAAAAAGCCAGCGATTGCAAAAGCTACAAGTGTACCGAAAAATCCCGCCGGCATACGCTTTTAGTCTTATTCACCGCCTAGGTTTTTGATTTTGTGCATCCCCCCTTTTCCGCACCGATGCCCAACAAAAAACTGCCACCTCTGGCTGAGCACTACTTAACGCCAGCGATTTACAACGGCGGCGACGGCTTCGAAACCCTCGGCCTGCTCGGCATTCATACCCACTTGTTGGGCTGCTTGGACATTCGCGAGGTTGTCATCGATAAACAAAAATCGCTCTGCCGGCACCTCTAGTTGCCGAATAATATGATGAAAGCCACTTTCATCCGGTTTAAAATGTCCGATCTCGCAAGACGCAAAGCCATAATCAAAATACTGCCCCAACCCCATATCACTCATTAAACGAGGTACATGCAGTTCGCTGGTATTCGAATAAAATGCCAAGGTATAGTCCGCCTTTAGCGACTGCAACATACGCTCAACACCCGGGTACACGGCTTTAGGCCATTGCACAAAAGCCTGCTTAAACGCCTCTGGGGATATGGTTAAATTTTGTTCTTGAACAAGCCCGCTACAGAAATCACTGGGTGATATTTCACCGGACTCAAACGCCTTAACTAAACTCGAGCCGCCCCAGCGACGCCAGCTCTCTTCATCGCTCATCACTTCGGCAACCCACGCTTGTTTAAGCGGCGGACCGTCAAGTTCAACTAACACCCGCCCTAGATCAAATAAGAATACATCAATCTTGTTCATTTTTTCTTGCTCACTAATTCTCATGTTACCAATTATCGCGCAGCTTCATTAACTGACTATTCAACCGCCCGATCGCCGCGCTAGCGCTTATTCGCTTAAATCTAAGGGCACTAATACTCGAGCTCGGCATAATGATAATATCCTCGCAGGGTGCTCAAAGTAAGCACACGATACACTACGATGTCGTCGTAAAAAAAAGCTCCAGCTATGCCAGCGCCATTGCCAGCGTCGCTGGACTAACCACCAATAAGATTCATTGCTACGGAAACCGATATGCGCAGAGACCATCGCCCTTTTTGGATTAAACAGTTGTTGGCGAAGATGAATCGGTGGTACTGCCATCGCTACGTGCGCCCCCACTTCGATCAACTTGCCGAGGGCGCCCGATTTTTAGCGCCGCGCTCTATACAGGCTCATGGGCCGAATATATCGGCTGGGCGCTATTTACATCTTATCAGCAGCCCTCATAAACCCGTCAAAATCACCACTTGGGGCGACAAATGTCACCAAGGCAGTATCTCCATCGGCGATTACTGTTTGATCGCCCCAGGGGTTGAGCTAACGGCGATGTGCGGCATTGAGATCGGCGACAATTGCATGATAGCCGCCGACGCGCTCATTCACGACTCCGACTGGCACGGCCTATACAACCGATTGCGCCCCTTTCGCTGCAGCAAAACGGTCGCTCTGGGCAATAACGTTTGGGTTGGCGCTAGGGCTATTATCACTAAAGGGGTATCCATCGGAGAAAATAGCGTGATCGGGGCGGGCTCTGTCGTCACAAAAGATATTCCCGCTAATTGTGTAGCAGCCGGAAACCCCGCCAAAGTGGTTAAAACCCTCAACCCCAATCGGCGTAT
Source organism: Marinagarivorans sp. (assembly GCA_036554385.1). Classification (GTDB taxonomy): domain Bacteria; phylum Pseudomonadota; class Gammaproteobacteria; order Pseudomonadales; family Cellvibrionaceae; genus Marinagarivorans. The sequence continues at coordinate 14,355 of DATBNJ010000180.1, forward strand.
GCTAACCCGCGCCTTTCTATTTAAGGACGGCGACCGCTATTGGGATCAGCAGCGTGAAATTGATGCGTACTTCACCCTAGACAACTCCACAATACATTGGCTAAGAACGCTAGCGGTGCCCTCTACTCACGATTAGCGCTCTAAAGGAACAACCTCAATACGCTCCGCCCAATCACCTCTCGGCACAATTGGACCTAGGCCAAAACTGGTAAATCGATGCTCCGCAAACACTTTTTTTAGCGCACGCTGCAAAGCCTGCGCATCGCGCAGCGACTTGGATTCTTGGTCCGCCTGCCCCTTAACTTGATTATGCCCGACCACGGCAAAGTTTCGAGCTTCGAGAGCACCCAGCCATTGAACTAACAACGCAAAATCCGCATCGCCAACCAAAGGCGATGGATTTTCTTCTCTTACGACTCGTGTCGGGCTTGCATCCGCACTCGGTCGCACCGGCAATACGGCAAACCCTTGGGTATCCCACACGCTCATAATATTTTTTGCATTGGCATCTAAAGGCTGTTTATCTTCAACCGTCAACTCGAGCCACTGTAAATAAACCCTGCGGTTGCGTCGCTCGATGAGAAATGCGCTATACCAAACGCCATCACCTTGCCAAACCCAATATTGCTGCGTGCTATCGGTGCCGTGCAGCATCTTATTCTCTAGAACTTCAGCCCAGCCATAACTGCGACCACAGGTAAAGCCCTCGCAATTAAATATGACACGCCACGACTCGTCATCGGCCAAGCGCTCTAATGACGCGGCCAGAGCGTCCCGGTCGACTTCGTAAAACTCATAGGTCTGTTTAAGTAAGCGCCCGGAAATTTCAGCACTTTCGTCATAGCGCCAACGGCCGTTCACCTTTTTAATTGACGAAACAAGCCATTGCATTACAGCATTATTTTGCCGCTCGTCAAATACCAACCGGTGATTAGTCGGAACCAGCGACGCAATTAACGCCGTATTCTCTTGGGCATACGATTTTACGCACGCCAACATAATGCCAAATACAAAAACAACTGGTAACAACCTCACGCCATTCCTCCGCTTACACTATTTATAATATTGGCAATCGACTCTGCCTGTTCGCTCATATGAAAATGGTGCCCCCCAGGCAACGTTATGACCCGCCACTCGACAAAATGTTTTAACACCCGCTGTATTTCTTGATTACCATGAATTATACCGCCCTCGGCGATAATCAGATCGACGGGCGTGGCAAGCGCACGCGCAAACGCCATTAGTTGCTCGGGCGTGAAGCGCAGCTCCGACGGCGCCGTAGCTTTCGGATCATACTGCCACGTGTAGCCATTTTGCGTTTCAATAACGGCGCGCCTCGCTAAGGCATGAGCATCTCGCTCAGACAGGGGAAACATTCCGTTTTGGCGAGCCTGCACCGCCTGCTCAAATGTTGGGTAGTAAGAGCGCGACTTGGCCAGTTGTTTTTTTACGCTATTAATAGAGTGGTAGAGTTGATCGGGGGCCTTCGAAGCTGGCGCAACCAACGGAAATATTCCGTCTAAGCAGACCAAGCGTTCTACGCGCTTCGCAAAGGTTGCACTTAACACAAATGCAATCGCCGCACCGCGCGAATGCCCCAAAAGCTCAAATGTCGGCCACTCCATCTGATCGGCAACCGCCAAAATTTCAGGTAAGTCCAACCAGACATTGTAAGCCCCAAGATGTTGGCGATACCCAGATTGACCATGACCCGCTAAATCTAAACACAGGACATCCGCATTGAGCCGCGCCGCAATCTGATCGAAGCTTGCGCAGTTGTCCAGCCAACCGTGCAACGCAATAATTCGACGCACTGGCACTGCACTCGGAAGCTGTGCATTCTTCTCGCGAGAGCACCAGTATTTAGCTTTTAGAGTGAGCCCACCGACGTCAAAAGATCGCTCTACAACCTTATTGCGGCTGGCGGCCGAGCTTGCAGCCTTCAAAGGTTAAGCACTCGGTTGCTTAAACCACTGTAAATCGCCCTGCCCCAAACCAATACTCGGTAAGGATAAAGCCGCCAAACAAGCAGTACCCATAAAGTAGCGCCCCGAGTCAAAGCCGCATAGCGCATCGAGCAAATCCCCCACGAAAGGCTGATGGGTGATCAACAAAAGCTTCGCGTGCGGACACGCCTCGAGAGACGCTAACAGCGTCATAACTTGTCCACCGGGGGTGATTTCACTGCGGGAGTGTGCTGAGGGCAACGACGGAAGCACCGAGCGAAGCTCTTCATAGGTTTGCTGAGCTCGCAAGTAAGGGCTTACCCAAACGGTTTCAACCGCTAAAAGAGCATCGGACGCTTGGCTCGCAACGGATCGTATCTCAGCTCGCCCGAGCTCAGACAGCGGGCGCAGCTGGTCGCGCTCGGCATAAGCTTGCGCGTGTCCGTGTCGCAGCAGGAGCAGCTCCATTAGTCTCTCTGGGAGGGCTTGTTTTTATGGCGTTCAGAATCATCGTCTGAGGTTTTCGCGACGGAATCCGCATCTAGCTCATCGTCTTTTGTAGCCTTTTCCGGCTTCACCTTTGACTCATCGGCTTTTTCCGACTCATGTCCAATGGGCTTATCCACTGCATCATCGGGCTCTTGCGCTGCGGGTTTCGACTGTGAGGGCGATTGTTGGAAATCTTCAGCGGCGGCATTAACGATTGGCTCGCCATCGACAGAAGCTTCGGTATGAACAGAGGCATCCTCTTTGGCCGGCGCGTGCTCGACGGGGCCAGCCGCAATGCTATCTGCTGTCACTGAATCGGCGGTGGGCCAATCGGCAAACGGGAACGGCTTTTCCTGTGATTTGCACATCACAAAATTAAACAGCGCAAACAAGAATTTGGCTAAACTATCGCCCCAGCGAACGAGTGAGCTGTTCGGCGCCCCCGCAAGTAAGGTAAATAGGATTTGCACCAAAGCAATAACCAATACAAAAAAGCCTGCTAATTTCGCCAGCAACAAAAATAAGATAACGTAAAGTGCACGAAACCAATAATCCGCGTTAGACAGGTTTTTCTTCAGCTCAGGATTCATAAAACGTACCCTCTTTGATGTGCAAGTTTGCTATACGAGCGGCAAAACCAATCAACATGCGATTGATCGCTGTGATGCATCAATAATTTTTATCCAAAAAGGCCTGTGCGAGCTTTGCCGCCGACGACCCCGAGGCAGCCACCGATTGCAACTGTTGCTTCGCCTTTTCAGTCTCTCCCTGCATGTACAACACTTTAGCGAGTTTGAATTTAGCCTCAGCCGTCTTTTGGTGGTTGGGGTATTCGTTAACGAGCTCGCTAAACCAGTTTTTTGCGCTATCAAGTTCTTCGCGCTGTAAATAGACCTGCCCAAGCCAATACTTCGCATTGGCCGCATAGACACCGTTCGGGTACTGCTCGAGGTACCGACCAAACGAAACGATGCCTTGATCATAATCGCGCTGCTTGAGCACAGCATCAATACCTGTCCGGTAAAGAATCAGCTCATCCTCGGCGCTGCCAGCGGCGCCATCATCAACGGTTACCGCGTTCGAGGTGGCGCTACCTGAGGCGGGTCGCGCCG
>DATBNJ010000184.1:0-1877 GCA_036554385.1 Marinagarivorans sp.
GGAAAGTCGGCAAACAACTTGCTAATGACGACTTGAGCGCCTACGAGGACTCGCTTGAGCAGCTTCTAACGGAGTTTAGTCAGCAGCTGCATTCTCCAGAAACAAAGTGGTTTAAGTCTCATGCGCGCTCGAAAGCTGTGAAGAAAAAATTCAAACCGTTAAAAGCCTACTTTTAGTTATTGAAAATTTTAATGTATACACTGTTATCGGGGGCACCCGTTGGCAACCGAATTTAAACCAAAACATGATTAGGACGATTGAATGAAAAATATCCTTTATGCACCTTTAGTGCTCACACTTAGCACCCTTTTGGGGTGCGGCACGGTGGCTACGGTGCCGAGTAACTCGACCGGGAATCTAACAGCGACAACTGAGTGTGGTTGGCTTCGCTCGAAATCCACAAAATCTCAAGCAGAGCGCATTGCGCTTATGAATTACCTTGATGAGCATGTCGCGCGAAATATGCGTTCCTCTTACCGGACGTTTAATGCCGAGCGTCAGTCGATTAATCAAGAAATCGAAAAGTATTTTTTCAATTATTTTGTTGAGGAAAAACGTGAGGGCGACAAGTGTACCTACTATGCCCGCGGAGAAATTAACACGCCAAGGCTAGAGCTGGCGCTTATGGGGGGCACCGACCATCTAGCTACGCATGACCCAGCCGCCATTGCAGCTATCTTCGTGGCTCGAGAACAAACGGGTGTGATTAAACAGAACTACGAGGACACTTCTAGCATTAAGGAACAGCAAAGGTCAATCAATAGGGTGCAAGGCGACAGCTCTAATTCCATGACAAAGGGTCAGCGCCAAACGGTTGGTCGAGCTGGCACGCAAGTGGTGACCTACGATCAGGCCATTTGGAGGGTAAGTTCGAGCGGCGATATCGAAGCGGCATTATCCCGTGTATTTAATGACGCACTGTACAGTTTAATCAACGTTGATACCTTGGAATCTGAGTCAGGTTATGCGATCAATGTTCAGGCAATAAAGGATGAATATGGGGTTCAAAATGAAATTAGCGCCGATTTGAAGGGTAGTCTGGTGCGTGGCCTAGAGGCAATGGGCCGAGACGTTGATTTTCTCGCTATTGGACGGCTAGACATTGCTGAGCAGGGTATTAGTAAAACGACGGGTAACCCCTATGTTGTTGTATCTGTAACCGCGACTGTCCTTGGCGTTGATAGTCGAGCCACGGTGGCCTCAATAGGACCGATATCAAGTGTTGGCGAAGGCTTAACGGTATCGGTTGCTCGAAGCAACGCGTTAAGTTTGGCCGCTGAATCAGCCGCTAGGGCCATCGTTGCGCAACTTAACACTCGATCAATTCGATAATGTCTATAGGCAAGAGGCGACTTATGAATAACCTTAAATACGTATCAACCATTGCGCTTATCGTGGCATGGTTACCTGGGTGTACAGGGATACCTAGCAAAGAGACGGAGCAACAAAAAGCGGAGTTGTTTGACAGCGGATGGAGTAAATCCGTTGCCCTAACGCGCGATCCGTGCAGTGAAATGTCGAGCCAAGATATCGGCAAGTTTATAGACCAATATTACACGCCCTACGTTAACAATAAGGCTTTCAGTCCCACGGTAACCATTGAGTATGGCTACCAGGTGGCATCCACCCTAGGGGTACGCTCTCAGTCATGTATTGCCGATGCGCTCGGGCTTAAGGAGCTGGCCTCGGAGCTGCGGGTAGAGCAAGAGCTTATGGCCAGTGGTACGAGCTTGAGCAAAAGTGAAATAGCCAAGTCCCGCAAGCTTACATCGGAGGCTAATCAGCAAATTGCGGAAGCGTTGAATGAGGAGCGTCAGCTAAAAGGCGAGCAGCGTAAAGCATTTGCAATCGGTGTTGCTGCTTTTTTGACCAGTGCA
>DATBNJ010000194.1:0-13135 GCA_036554385.1 Marinagarivorans sp.
TGCACTGCGTTTGAAAAAAATAGGCCGCTTTGCGAAAGCTAGGCGGCCAGCTTTAAGATTATTCTCCTAGCGGCAAAGTGTAAGAAACGACGAATTTCAAATCATCATTGATAGACTCGTCAGCGAAGAACTGGCTAAAAGTAAACGACAAGTTATCGTTATAGGCATAGCTCACGTTTAAGTGAGCAGGGCTACAGCTTGCATCAGGATCGGTTTCATCTTCAGGGCATCCGCCATCGTCATGCACACCAGCCAGAATTGAAAACGCACCCACATCAGCACCTAATGTGTAGTAGACATAGTCGCTATCTGGAGTACCAGTGATAGGCTTATAAATAGTGAAAGCAACAGGGCCATAGCCTAGGCTCACAACGCCATCAGAAAGATCACCGAAGTCAACTTCACTGTCGCCGGTAGGGTAGTTGTAGTTCCATACGCTAACATCAATCGAGAAATCGCCGAAAGAGTGGCCATAACCAGCATATAAGTCGTACTCAGTTCCCGCAGTTGTGTCACCAGAAGAACCCCAAATACCGCCGTAGAATCCACCGGCACTCAAATTCAAATCACCTGATACTGCTGGAGTGCCCGAACCCAAATCATAACCACGCCACAAGTAAGTGCTTGCCACACCAACCGACGCCCCAATTTCAACTTCTGCTTGCGCAGGTGCCATAACACCAGCAGCCATTACGGCAGCTACAGATGAAGCAATAAGTGTTTTATTCAATTTCATAATGTTTTCTCCAAGAGTGATAGCAATAATATTGTTTTAAAATCAAACCACAGTGACCGTAGCTTAGTGACTGAGCTTTAGCAGGATATTTGCCAACAATAAAAAAGCCATATATTTCAAATATTTAGCCAATATTTGCAAGCAGAGCCTACCAGCTGACCGCACCATAATGCACCAAAAGCCATATGGCTAGCGCACCAAAAAACAACATTGTTTTATTTTGGTGCAAAACCATTAAAAAATAGCCAATCAAGTACGCAAATAGTGCCGGAAACACAGGAGGGGCAAAACGAGAGGACAAAAAAAACGCCTGCAATGCAGGCGTTTTTGGGAGGGATTTACCGCTACTGGCGGTCTAACTCCAGCAATCGGATGCGAGCTTCGAGCTTTTGCGTCATTAACTCTAATTCTTTAACGCGTTGTTCAAAGCCTTCTGGCGCAGCCTCTTTTTGGGGCGCCGGCTCGGTTGCAGCGTCCGGCGCATTGTTAATCAAGCGCATATCGAGGCTGCCATTACCACCCGAGGCCCCCGATCGACCAGCTTCACCCTCCGAGCCATCGCCGCCACTGGGTAACCATGAACGGCTACCCGAGTCATTCACATAACGGCCCGAGGTCCCTATACCAGCAATACCTGGCTGACCACCTTTACCTCTTAGACCACCCGATATTTTCACTGAGATACTATTGGTTAAATCTTCGGTGACACTATCGGCCAGCGTGTAGTGAAAACGAAAGCTTCCACCCTTGCCACCACTGCCACCGGCACCGCCATCGCCAGCATTGCCGCCGGACGCGGTACATTGCGGGAAGTCGGGCACATTTTGCCCGTCGCCACCATTGCCGCCGCGACCACCATCGCCGCCACTGAGATCAACACTGACCGTACCAAAACTAACCACACCTAAAGACCAATGTATGCTGGCACCAGCTGTGCCACTTGCACCCATGCCGCCATCGCCACCGGATTTGCCCGGCTGGCACTGGCTCGCTTCCGTGTGGGATATACCGTTGGCGCCATTGCGCCCGTCGCTACCGCTGCCGTCGATAACAACGCCGTAACCGATACTGGCCTCTTTAGCATCGACGACCCACATATCAACGCCACTACCCAACTTAATCTGAGCCTTATCGTCGATGGTTAACTTATCCAATGTTAGCTTGGCCTGATCGGAATTAATCACATACACGGAACCGGCTTGTATATGGAGGTCGGCGGCCAAAGCTTGGGCACCTAGTGCTGAAAGGCACGCGAAAAGGGCTAATCGTTTCACGGTGAGATCCTGTACTTTTATATTTATGAATCGGCTGATTTGAACAGCTTTTACACGCTGTATCAAGCCAACCGGCAATGACTTAGCCAGGCACCGCACCGCCCTGGCTGCTGAACATGAGTATACATGACGCCCACAACGCGGGGCATTGCATTTTAGTTTTTGTGCAGAATGCACAGATTGCCCCGCCTAAACCTGAATGTTAAGCGGGGCGCAGCGCTAAAATCGCCACGCCGCAACCAGATTCAGCACCCCGCCAGCAACGACTTTGGTGCTGCTAGCGCGGCAAATCGGCTATAAGAGCAGCATAAGTGCCCATCACCGAAACCCTAATATAGCCTAAATATAGCTCTGCTACCCCATTGTGGCGATGAGTTTGTGGCGATGAGTTGACAGCGCGCTTCCGAGACATCAACCCCACAACAAAGCGAAAGTTAGGCCGCCTTGTGAAAACGCTGGCGCGCGCTGTAAAGTGTGAGGCTGGCTACCGAGGCCAAAATCGCCATAGCGAGGCTGGCGCCAACAGTAAAAGGAAGCACTTGAGCCGAGGCTTCAGCGCCGTGCGCCAAGCCATGGCCAGCAAAAGCCGCGGCTGCGACGATCGGTGCCGCGGCACCTAGCTGGGCGCGGCAGCCCGCCAATACGATCATCACCCCTGCCGAAGCGAGTACCGATAACTCAACCCACGCGACTTGTGCTGACGATAACTGCCCCCCCATAACAATACCGCCGGCAAACACCGCAATCGCAGCGAACAAAGTCTTGCTGGCGGTCGCACGCGACAGCGAAGACAGCCAAAAGCCCAAAAATGCCATGGCAACAAGATGATCAACACCGGTAAAGGGGTGTACAAAGCCCTGCCAAAAGCCCGCGTCATGCCCACCTGGGTGCGCCAACGCGGGGATTGATAATGCCGCTAAAACCGAGCCCGCCAATAATTGATATCGTTTCATAAGTATTCCCAATTAATCGTTTTTGGGGCTGAGCATGCCCTGAGTTTCAATAAATGACACAATATCTGTCACACCGGTACCGTCTTTTAAATTACTAAAAATAAACGGTTTTTCGCCGCGCATTTTTTTGGCATCGCGGTCCATCACCGATAAGTCGGCGCCAACCAATGGCGCCAAATCAATTTTATTAATAATTAATAAATCTGATTTCGTAATACCCGGCCCGCCTTTGCGTGGAATTTTGTCTCCGGCCGACACATCAATAACGTATAGCGTCAAGTCAGACAACTCGGGGCTAAAAGTGGCCGCTAAATTATCGCCACCGCTTTCGATAAGGATGACATCTAGGCCCTCAAAGCGCTCGTTAAGTTCGGCGACCGCCGATAGGTTCATCGAGGCGTCTTCGCGAATCGCGGTATGCGGGCAGCCACCCGTCTCTACGCCAATAATTCGATCCTGCTCTAACGCTTCGTGGCGCAATAAAAATTCCGCATCCTCACGGGTGTAAATATCGTTGGTAATAACCGCAATGTTGTACCGGTGTTTTAGCTCGGCACACAGGGTTTTTACCAGCGCCGTTTTACCGGACCCCACAGGCCCGCCAATGCCCAAACGCAAGGCAGTTTTATTCGATTGAGTCGTACTCATACGGTATCCTTAAGATCTAAAAAGTCTTGAGTATTGATATTCATGCAATGTCGATGCGAGCACCTGGCCAGGCAAGCTTGCACCGATGTCATCACGTTTAATTTTTTGCGCTGCCGCTATTGCCAGCGGAATGGTGGGCAGCAATTGCATTAATAATTTTTGCGCCGATGTTTGCCCGAGCGGTACAATTTTAGTAGCAGCAGCCACTTGATTTTCCAGCCAACTGTAAGCAAAGCTTTGCAATAAATCGGCGACGGGGATTTGCCAATGGCAACCGGCCAACGCAAACATCACCGCAAAGCTGGGTTTAGCCGTGACCGCTTTGGCACTTTCGGCGGGCACTTCCAAATCAATTAACAAACGACAGAGCGCCATACCGAGCTGCTCGTCTTCCAAAAGAAGCTCACTGGTTTCGCGGCAGGCACGCAAGTAGTGATTCCAATAATTAATGGTTTCAAAATCGCTTTCGCACCACGCCTTGTAACAGCGAATTAATATCGGCAAATCGAGCGCACCGAGGCCGTTCAGCAAGATACCTTGCAACCAGTCGGCGACATCGCCGCTGGTTTTCAGCAGACCGTGATCGATCGCAAACTCAAGGCCTTGCGAATAGGCGTAAGCCCCCACGGGCAATGCAGGGCTCGATAGATGCAAAAGGTGCAACAGCGATGCATTGCCCGCACCCACTGCTGGCGAAGTATTTATAGGCGCACTCACAATTAATGCGCGTGATCGTGTGAGTGGCCGTGAGAATGACCACCGGCGTAAGCGCCCGGCTCGGGCTGAAACGGTGCCTTTTCACACTCGACGTTTAAACCCAGCCCCCGCACCATGTCATCTAACACATGATCGTGCTGATAACGCAAAAAGGCCTCGGTAATTTGCAGCGGCACGTGGCGGTTGCCCAGATGATAAGCGGCGCGCATCAATTGCAGCGGTGTTTTAGCATAGACCGTGCTCACACTTTCGGGCGCCGAAATGACAATGGCCACCTGCCCCGTTGTGCACTGCAGCAAATCGCCATCTTTTAAAACATGCCCTCGTTCAATAAACCAACCGAGCGTTTGCCCGCAAGTAGTCTGGGCACGATGACGACTTTTTTGCCGGTCATCAAACGTTAATTCTAGTGTTAGGGTTGCCGGTGCAGCTGGCGTGGTAATCAATGAATGTGCTTCTAACATAAATATCTCTAGTCGTTTTTGTATCCTGAAACGCCACTTTCGACGTTGCGCGGAACCGCAAAAAATCAGCGGCGATTAACGGTATTAAAATAAAAAATAACGTTGCGCCATCGGCAATACCTCAGCAGGCTCACAGGTAAGCGTCTGCCCATCCGCTTTTACCTCGTAGGTTTGTGGGTCGACTTCCATAACCGGCTGATAGTTGTTCAACACCATGTCGGCTTTTTTCACGCTGCGACAATTTTTTACCGCGCTAAGCGGGCGCTCTAAGCCGTAAGTTTCTGCGATACCGGCATCAATGCCCGCCTGAGAGACAAAAGTCACCGACGTTTGCACACAAGCTTTGCCGTAAGCGCCAAACATGGTGCGGTAATGCACCGGTTGCGGGGTCGGAATCGACGCGTTCGGATCACCCATGGGCGCGGCGGCGATGGCACCCCCTTTAATAATTAACGAGGGTTTAGTGCCAAAAAAAGCCGGCTTCCATAGCACCAAGTCCGCTAATTTACCGACTTCAATCGAGCCCACCTCATGACTGATACCGTGTGCAATAGCCGGGTTGATGGTGTATTTGGCAATGTAACGCTTGGCGCGAAAATTATCGTGGCCGCTTTCTTTACCATCGACCATATCCTCGGGCAAGCTACCGCGTTGCACGCGCATTTTGTGGGCGGTTTGCCACGTGCGAATTACAACTTCGCCCACCCGCCCCATTGCTTGGGAATCGGACGAAATCATCGAAAATGCGCCGAGGTCGTGCAAAATATCTTCGGCGGCAATGGTTTCTTTGCGGATGCGAGAGTCCGCAAACGCGACATCCTCGGGAATGCTGGGATCCAAGTGGTGACACACCATTAGCATGTCCAGATGCTCGTCCACGGTATTAATGGTGTAGGGGCGCGTCGGATTAGTGGACGACGGCAATACATTATCCAAACCGCAGGCTTTAATAATGTCGGGCGCATGGCCGCCGCCAGCCCCTTCGGTGTGATAGGTGTGAATGGTCCGGCCTTTAAAGGCGGCAATGGTATCTTCCACAAAGCCCGACTCGTTTAAGGTGTCAGTGTGGATCGCCACCTGTAAATCGTATTTTTCGGCGACACTTAAACAGCAGTCAATCGACGCGGGAGTCGTGCCCCAATCCTCGTGCAACTTTAAGCCGATAACACCCGCCTTAACCTGCTCTTCGAGCGCTTCGGGCAAGCTCGCATTACCTTTCCCCAAAAAGCCTAAATTCATTGGAAACGATTCGGCGGCTTGCAACATTTTACCAATATGCCAAGGGCCGGGTGTACAGGTTGTTGCGTTTGTACCCGTTGCCGGGCCAGTGCCGCCACCGAGCATTGTGGTAATACCGCTAACTAAGGCTTCCTCTATTTGTTGCGGACAAATAAAGTGAATGTGCGCATCGATACCGCCAGCAGTCACAATATTCCCTTCACCGGCAATCACCTCTGTACCGGGGCCGACCTCGATGGTGACGCCCGGCTGAATATCGGGGTTACCCGCCTTGCCGATCGCCGCAATCCTACCGTTTTTAATCGCAATATCGGCTTTTTCAATACCCCAATAATCTAAAATTAATGCGTTGGTTATAACGGTATCGGGCGTATCAGCACAGCTGGCTTGGCTCTGCCCCATGCCATCGCGAATAACTTTGCCGCCGCCGAATTTAACTTCTTCGCCGTAAATCGTGTGGTCTTTTTCAACTTCAATCCAAAGTTCGGTATCGGCTAAACGAACTCTATCACCCACCGTGGGACCAAACATTTCCGCATAAGCGCGTTTATCCATGGTTTGCGACGACAGGCTTTTTCCGTTCTGCTGATTATCACTCACGTTAAATCCCCCATGACTTCACCGCGAAAACCAAAGACGCGGCGGCGCCCCGCCAAAGCGACAAGCTCGATGGTGCGCTCTTGGCCAGGCTCAAAACGCACAGCGGTACCCGCTGCAATGTTTAAACGAAACCCCTTGGCTTTTTCGCGATTAAAAACCAAGGCGGGATTCACTTCGTAGAAGTGGTAATGGCTACCGACCTGAACCGGACGGTCGCCGGTATTCGCAATTGATAAGCTGACAACTTCACGGCCTTCATTTAACGGAATCTGCCCGTCAGCGACATGATATTCACCGGGAATCATAATGTGCTCCTCTAATATTTGTATCACTCAGTGCGGGCTAAACAATAGGGTTATGGACAGTGACTAATTTGGTCCCATCGGGAAACGTCGCTTCCACCTGAACCTCGTGCAACATGTGCTCTATGCCGTCCATAACATCTTCGGCTTTTAATAAGGTGCGCCCAAATGCCATCAACTCGGCTACCGTGCGGCCGTCTCTGGCGCCTTCCATAATTTCAAAACTGATCAGTGCCACCGCTTCGGGATAATTCAGTTTTAACCCTCGTGCCTTGCGTCGCTCGGCTAACTGCGCGGCGCTAAACAACAATAATTTGTCTTTTTCTCTGGGAGTAAGCTCCATGGGAGGCCTCTGGTGTTCATTAAGTTATCGATAGTTTTTGCCCGCAAATGCCAGCTCACGTCGCCCAAATACGTGGCGCTACCGCGGTTTTGCCGTTTAATTGTGTTCGCAGTAAATGCCATAACCACTCAAAACCTTGGCGACATCGACTGGCGGAATCGCCTAAATAACGGGTGATGCATAACTCGCCTTTTTGAGTGATGCCCCACTGGCCGCCAAAGCGCAGCTGCAAGGCTTCAATCCAGTTTTGTCGCTGCTCGCGCTCAGAGCTAACGGTAAGCACAAAAGTCCCCATGCTATTGGCGCCGCCGAGCCCCCAGTGACAACGTTGTAAGTCGCCACCGCCATCGACAACATTGCGTTCAATTAACAACGGAACGCCGTCGCGAAATATGCGGATAGACTGAACACAGCGGCCACTAATAAAGTCGAGTCCACTTGCGGGGCGACCAAAACAGACCACATCCCAGAGCGCTAAATTGGCGTCGCCAGCTAAGTGTGCCTCGGTCGATAAAACTGTGTTTGCACCATTAAAGATCAGCGTTTCTTGAGGAAGCCACTCAAGGCAAGCAGACGCGCCGGCGCTAAGAGTGACCGTTTGTAACTGTTTTTCCTTAGCGCGCTCAACGCCATAAACCTTGCCGGCCGACGGTGTTGTGATAAGGGCGTGGGCGCCCTTGTTTACCCAAATATCGATGCTTAGCTCGTCACCCAGCACAAGGCCGCCGGGCGGGTGCAATAAATAGGTATGGCAGCACAATGGCTCGGGGTAAAACGGCTTTAATACGCGCAGCGGCCCACAGTGGCGATTAGCGACGATACGGGTTACCTGCTCGCGCAAAGCAAATTCAAGCGCTAAACTCGCTTTCCAACTACGCGGTTTTTGTTGTAACGGAGTACATTGAGCGGTCATGGCAATCGCTGTTCGGTGTGATCATAGGGCAATGCGCGGTAGGTTTTGCCACCCCGTGCAAGGCGAGTGTCCAAGCACAGTCAAGATTTATACCAGCCATGAATCGCGACGTTTCCGGTGGCTCGTCAGAAAAATCAGCACCAAAAAGAGGCACCGGATCACTTCAACCAAAATAGCGCACCAAATAAAGGCATCGGATTAAATGCTCGGGAATCACAACACCTTAGACAAGGGTATTAAGAGCCCCGTTAACTTATAGTGACAGCCAGCCAAATCCAACAAAACGAAACAACGGCCCCTCCTATGTACTTGGACATTGCCCTTATTGCAGGCTGCACTTTGCTTTTTGGTTGCATTGCGGGGCTTGTCGAGCGCTCGTGGGTCAGCGGCCCGCTCATCTTTATGGTTGTGGGTTATACTTTTGGCCCACACGGGCTAGGCGTATTTTCCTTTAGTGCTGATATCGACGTAATTAAAACACTGGCTGAAATTACGCTCGCCATCGTTTTGTTCAACGACGCGGCGAGCATCGGCCTGAAGCCACTCGAAAAACACCCCCAAATCCCAACGCGAACCCTACTGCTTGCACTACCGATGACCCTCGCGTTGGGCACAGGATTGGCTTGGCTTATATTCCCAGAGCTACCTTGGGTCCACGCGGCGCTGTTAAGTATTATCCTTGCGCCCACCGACGCGGCGCTGGGCTTGGCAGTCATTAAAAACCCCGTCGTACCGGCCGAGATTCGCCGAGGACTAAACGCGGAAAGCGGCTTAAATGATGGTATCTGCGTGCCCTTTTTGTTAGTTTTCTTGGCGTTAGCGGGGCAATATACCGCCGAGCAGAGCATCGGCAACTTTGCATTAATCACCCTGATTGAGGAAATCGGCATTGGCGCATTCGTGGGTGCCGCTGTCAGCGCGGCAGGTTTAATTTACTGCCGTTACGCAATGAAAAAACAATGGATTTCAGAGCAATGGCTTGTAGTGCCAACATTGTCGATTGCAGTGATGGCGTTTGGGCTCGCGCAGTACCTTGAAGGCAGTGGTTTTATTGCGGCATTTTGCGGAGGGCTGCTTTTTGGTGACCGCCTTAAAGGCGCCTACGCTGATGAAATGCAAACCTCCGAAATCAACGGTGAGGTCTTTTCATTACTCACGTGGATGCTGTTCGGGGCGTTGCTGCTGAACGTGGTGCAAGACATCACTTGGCCGCAAGTCGCTTACGCTGCGTTAAGCCTGACCGTTATCCGAATGCTTCCCGTATTTTTGAGTTTAACGGGGACTGGGCTAGGCTCGCGCGAAAAGCTGTTTATTGGTTGGTTTGGTCCTCGCGGGCTCGCCAGTATTGTTTTTGCCATTATGCTGATGCAAAGCGGTATTGAGGGCGGCGATGTGATCGTCAACACAGCCAGCTTAACCATCGTTTTTAGCGTAATTTTGCACGGCATCACCGCGTTCCCACTGTCCAAGCTGCTGGCAAAACGACAACCTTAAGGCCGTGCTGGCGAACAGCCAAAGCACTCGAAACTCTGACGCAACTGAGAGTGAATGGAATTAAGGGCGCTCTGAGGCTAGAAATACACCCGCAACACGGTTTCAGCAACGCAGGCTAGTCGACGGCTGCCGTCGATTTCCACGCTAATCTCGTTAACCACATCGACACTGCGTTTAGCGGGCACTAGATCGACAAGTTTAGTGCGCGCACGAACGCGCGTACCGGCTTTTACCGGGTACGGGAAGCGCACGCGATTGAGTCCGTAATTCACTAACATTCGCGCTTCGGGATAAGGGTTGTTTTCTGGATTGACCGAATCGGTCAACTTCGGCAATAGCGCCAGCGTCAAAAAACCATGGGCAATGGTACAACCGAATGGGGATTCTTTAGCGGCGCGCGCGGGATCGGTATGAATCCACTGGTGATCGTCAGTCACCTCGGCAAACCGGTTGATGCACTCCTGCCCAATGCAATGCCAGTCACCGAGGTAGGTTTCTTCGTCTAACTTTTGGTACCACTTATCATAGAAGCTTCGCGCTTCGGGGCTTATGGTTTGTGGCAGTTCGGATTCGCGCTCGAAGAAGGGGTTGATTTTACCCACCCACGGGTTGTTCAGTGTGTTGCTGAGCGTAAGGCTGAATTTCTCGGACAAGTTGCGCAGCTGGGGCTCAAACCGTGACTTAAATTCTACGGTTTTAAACTGCTCGCGCAAAACGCGTTCTTTTTCTTTTAAAAACTCAACAACACTCATAAATGATTCCGTCCCGGTTAATACAAAGAAAGGTAAATCCAGTCTGACTCAGGCCCCTAAAACGCGCCTAGCGGGTCTTATCTTGAAACGTAGTCGGTGTTACGCAGTCGCGAACCAAGCAGCGCCGCACCCAAACGATTATTTGAGCTTGCCACTACTGCGTTAACGCGTCCAAAAGGTTTTACCTATGCCAAAGCCCAGCGCGCCGTAGTGTTTTGTCCTAACTAAAGGGCTGTGTTCGAAGCTTGCCCCCGACAGGTTATCGTAACGTACATACACCCCCAATAACCAGCCACTTGACCACTTTCTGCGCAAAGATAACTTGCTGTAACTGCCGGAATAGCCGGCGCCAGCATGGTACTCGGGGCGCTCCTGCGTGGCGAACTCGGGCGCCACACTGAAATAGTAACGATGGTACTTATCGCTTCCCCACAATAGACCGAGCGAAACACCAAGGTTCCATTGGCCGACCGCATCGGGCTGGCGCCACACCAAGCGCGGGTTGAACACATAACCGCGATGGCGAACCCCGTCGCCACCGACCGTGACAACGAGCCGCGCGGGAAAACGCAAAGCCCAACCATCGTTAAAGTTAGGGCCACTTAGGCGAATATTCAGCGAGGGCCCAGCTTCAAAGGCGGAGTCGAGCTCGGGCATGCCTTGGCGCGCGGTGTTGTCGTCGCCATTGCCACTGAGCGCCGCATCGGCCGACACATTAAACTGCACCCGATTGTTCTCAAACAACTCACTGCGCGCACCATCGCGATTAATTTTTACATAGCGCCCGGTATACAAAATCAACGGTAGCGGCAGCACCTTGACATGCGTTTGGTTAGAGCCCCGATAATCGGGCAACGCCTGCCCGCCAACACCGACACCAAACTCCCAGCGCGGCTTTTTTAGTAGCTGCTCATCGGCGTGTATGAAGGCGCTCATCGCGAACAACGGAAAACACGATAGAATAGCCGTTACAACGTGGAGCCCAAATGACAGACGCCCGCGCCATAGTCGCTTCAATTTGATGTCGATGGATCTCAATTAAACAAGTACTCGCAATAAATCGTTAATTACCGTTGTACACCTGCACTGTGGCTCGGCGTTGTCAACCATAAAGCTAGCGGCTCCTCAAGCCAAGCCATCATCGAGCAAGTGCAACTTACAGGCAAACGCCACGGATAAAAAAAGGCAACCGAGATTCCACAGCGCACCAGCCAGCGCCTAAGCTGAATAGTTACCAATAATCTACAGTGCGGCTTTACGCTTTGCGACCGTCTTATAGGAAGAAAACAAGGAGCCCTTTTATGTTCAACGCATCTTATCACTATGCCCACCTTATCCGGCGCAGTCTTTTATGTGCCACGCTTATCACTATGCCCGTTTTTCTGGTTGCCTGTGGCAGTGGCGGCGGCAGCGACAGCGGCGACACCCCGTCCGTGGTAACCCCGCCAGATACCCACCCTGGCCGACCCGCATTGCCCGACCCAGGCACAGAGCCTCCCGAGAATCGAGAGCCCGATATTCCCGAGTCTGACGATAGCGAGGCAGCGGCCACCGAAACGCGCTCGTTTTACTTTAGCTATGACGAATCCGGCAGCACAGCCTCGCGCGACTTAACTTTTGCCGAACTCGCTGCCGGCAAAAAACCCAACCGCAGCTTAGGGCGGCCTTATGAGTACTTGAATGCCGAGACGTTTAATCATTTTGACCTTGTGATAGAGCCGCCGTTTAACGTATCTATGGGCCTGTATAAAGCCGAAGCCGATGAGATACCCGTTGGCCGCAACCTAGACGGCGCACTGTACGCCATGGGGGTAAACCTTAGTGGCCCCACGCTGTCTCCGAGTGAGCGCCGCAACGTTGCCCTCACGCTATTGGTCGATATTTCGGGCTCCATGAGCTTGCCTTATGCCAACAATGCCAGCGGGGAAATCTACAGCCGCCTAGATGTCGTGAAAAATGGCCTGTATTTGCTTTTAAAGCAACTTAAGGAGGGCGACGAACTGAGCCTGGTAACCTTTGAAAACCAAGCGCAAGTTGTGGTCGATCGCTGGATTTACCAAGCGGGCGACATGGCCTTTTTCAGCGCCATAGCAGGACTTAAGACCAACGGCACCACAAACCTCGGCACCGGCATCCAAGAGGCTTACCGTACCGCCAACACCCTATACAATCCCGACAAAGCCAATCGGGTTATCATTTTAACCGATGCCAATGCCAACACCGGCGAGATCAATCCGACGATTATCGCTGAGCACACCCGACTAAATGACGCCGAAGGCATTCACTTTTCTGGCATCGGCATTGGCCAAGGGTTTAATGATCGCTTTTTAAACGAGCTTACCGATATCGGCAAAGGCACCTACTCGGCGCTAATTACCCCCTACGATGCCGAGCGCATTTTCTCTGATAACTTTATGCGCTTTTTATCACCGGCAGTTAAAAACGTGAAATTCCAATTAACCTATCCCAGCGAATTAACACAGTTTTATTCAGCGGCGGAAGATATTTCTACTGATCCAGATGAGGTCAGCAGCGTTAATTTTTCGTATAACTCAGAGCAATTCTTTTTAGAACTCTTTGAAGGCGATTATTTCCTAGACCCAGAATTGGCCATAACGCTTTCAGTTACCTATACCGATGCCAATAACGACGATCAAAAAATCTCATTTAGCAAAACCCTGGCAGAGCTATTAGCGGCCG
>DATBNJ010000214.1:0-4261 GCA_036554385.1 Marinagarivorans sp.
GCGGAATTTGGATTTGGTGATGAACTGCGAGCGCCGCGTGGTTTATGACTTTGTGAATGTCATTAATGGTGAGGCCTCGCTGCGACAGGCCTTGATTAAAGACAAACGCTGCGAAAATCTCTACATTTTGCCGGCCTCGCAAACGCGCGATAAAGATGCGCTGACCCAAGAGGGCGTCGAGAAGGTACTTAAAGATCTCGCCGAAGATGGCTTTGAGTATATTATTTGCGATTCGCCGGCGGGTATTGAGCACGGAGCATTTATGGCGATGTACTTCGCCGACGAAGCTATCGTGGTTGCCAATCCAGAGGTATCCTCGGTGCGGGACTCAGATCGCATCTTGGGAATATTGCAAAGCAAATCGCGCAGAGCTGAGCAAGGTGACCGCGTTGTTGAACACTTGCTCCTTACCCGCTACAACCCAGAGCGCGTTGAGAAGGGCGAGATGCTTGCCGTTAGTGATGTCGAGGAAATTCTTGCCACCAAATTGCTCGGTGTCATTCCTGAGTGTACGTCGGTATTGAAAGCATCTAACCAAGGTGTGCCTGTTATTCACGACGAGCAAAGTCGCGCTGGTTTAGCCTATGGCGATGCGGTATCCCGCTTGTTGGGTGGGGAAGTAGAGCATCGTTTTCTAACGCCAGAGCACAGGGGATTGTTTAAGCGATTATTCAGGAGGAGTGCATGAGTTTTCTAGCTTACTTCACGCGTAATAAGCAAGATACAGCCTCGATTGCCAAAGAGCGGTTGCAAATTATTGTTGCTCACGAGCGCTCTAAGCGGGCTCAGCCTGAATACCTTGCGGATCTACAAAAAGACATCATGGCCGTGGTGCGCAAGTATGTGGATATCGATACCGATAGCATTGAGGTGCAGCTAGAGCAAAATGGCGATTGTGCCGTGCTTGAGTTAAACGTGACCTTGCCGGATTAGGCGTGGCTGCTTGAGGCCTCTGACGCGGCGAGCTTAGCTGCTATTCCGGCGCCGCAAGGCTGGTAAGCAGGTTGCGGGCAGGCTGTAGGTCTCACCTTTACATTTTGTCACAGCGAAACAGTTGAGAGCGTCCCCTTGGATTGATAAGGTGACGCCTTCTTTTTTTCTGGGTTTCTGAAAATAACAATGACAGCTCAAAATCCCCTCCTAGCTTATTTAGGGCGCAACAAGGCTTGGCTAGTGCCGGGCGTATTGTTGCTCGCTTCGTTACTGGTTTATCTTGCGGGCCTTCAGTATCCCAAATCGATGTTTTGGGACGAGAACTACCATGTGGTTTCGGCGCAAAAGCATGTCGATGGCATGATGTATATGGAACCGCACCCGCCGCTGGGTAAGATGTTGTTGGGCTTGAGTGAAGCCATCTTCAGTCCCAATGACGATATCGACCTCTCATCGTTGCTTAAAACGGATTACCTCAAGGGTAGTGATATGCCGAAAGGCATGGAGTTTTGGGCGTATCGGTTGCCATCTGCCCTAATGATGGCGTTATCTGTGTGGTTTTTGTATCAGATTCTGTTCCGCATTACCCGCTATCGTCCTATCGCTTTTGTCTTTTCGCTGTTTGTCATCTTCGACAATGCCATGGTGTTGCATTCTCGAGCGGCAATGCTTGAGGGGGTGCAGTTTTTCTTTATCTTGATGGCCATCTGGTATTTTGTTCGCACGGTTACCCGTGGTGTTGTGATTAACCTTAAACACTATGTGGTTTTGGGTCTGATGGTGGGGCTTGTGACCGCTGTTAAGCTAAACGGGCTGGTGCTCAGTTTATTGCTTGGCATGCTGCTGCTTGAGGATAAAGGCAAGGCTTTGCTTGGCGGCGCTTTTATCGAGTGTTTGGAGCGCACCGTGCTCGCGAGTGTGGCATTTTTCGCCAGTTTAGCGGCCGTTTTTTGTTTGGTCTTTTACGTGCACATTGGCTTGGGCACCCACGTTGAGCCCACTAAGAAGTACAAGGCTTCTCCTGAGTATCTCAACTCGCTTGAAGAAAATGGCGGCTTTAGCTTTACGACCTTTCGGCATGGCTTTAAGGACAACTTGCGCTACATTTCTGAATACGCCGACGGCGTGCCGCGCTTAGATATCTGCAAAGAAACGGAAAACGGTAGCTACTACGCGAAGTGGCCGTTTGGCGGTAAAGGCATCAACTATCGTTGGAGCAAAAATACCGTCGACGGTGTAACCAAGGTCAGCTACTCCTACCTAGTCGGTAACCCGCTGATTTGGTTAACGGTAGTGGCGGGAATTCTAGTTTCTATCTCGTTGATATTGGGGCGCTTCGTTTTTGATTTGCCGATCAAGGATGAGCGCCTGTTTATGTACATACTGTACTTTACGGGCATGTACGTTAGTTACATGATTGCCATCGCCCAGATAGACCGCGTGATGTATCTCTACCATTACTTTGTGCCTTTGTTGTTTGGCATTATCAATGCCGCGCTGTTATTTGCCTACGTCTTTAAAGAGCCTTTGCAGCAAGGCTCGCGCTTAACGTGGCTCAACCTCGGTACTCTGGGGGTACTGGTGGTCGCAGTGTTTGCTTATTTCTCCCCATTTACCTTCGGCATTCCAATTACGGAGTCTCAGTTCGAGCTGCGCAACTGGTTTTCTTTGTGGGATATTGAGGTGGTGAAATAACGTTATGAATAAATTAAAGCAGTGGGCGCAGTGCGCGTGGACGTTAACCTTGAAACAGCCTAAAGAAATTGGCTTTTTAGGGCTGCTGATCATTTTTGTGGCTGTTGGGCTATATAAGTCGACACCAGCCACGGTCGATAAGGTTTTTGAACTGCATATTCACAAAAACAAAGTGCCCATCAAAACCGTGTCGCAAAAGCGCGATATCGCTCAGAGCCAGACAGTTTGGGTTGATAAGTTAATGCTAAAAGACGGCGCGCGACTGGTGCATCCGAAGCTTGGTCCTATCGGTTTTACTGATTCATTTTTTATCGATGTGGAAGCAGAGTTTACGGTTAAAAAAGGCGGTGTTTATTACTTTATTCCCGGCAGTGACGATGGCTTTTCGCTAGATGTGAATGGCGAACGTTTGTGTGCTTTTGAAAAAGATCGCCCCTATGCAACTCAGCGTTGCCGCATTGAGTTGGGTGAAGGCAAGCATAACTTTAAGCTGTCTTACTTCCAAGGTGGTGGGCTTTCGGGGTTGACGCTAGCGTATCAGTTTAAAGGCGACCGCAAGCGCCGCTGGTTTGGTGAAAACAGCCAGTACCTTAAGTTTCACTAACAGCTGTAGCGTCTTAGTCAGTGCCTAAAAAGCCAGCCCGCAATGCGAGCTGGCTTTTTTTATAGCGGGTTGGCTTGGTAATGTGCCAGTAGCCACTCGACTAATAGTTTTACCCGCTCTAAGCGGTAGCGCCCAGGTGGATACACGATGCTGCAAGGGTTTTGTTGCTGGTGCCAGTCGCTGAGCACAGGCATGAGCTGTCCTTTTTCAATGGCGCTTTCGACGTAGAGTGAGGGCAGTCGCCCTATGCCAAGGCCAGCTTCACAGGCCGCCATCATTACATGGCCGTTGGCACAGCTGAGCGAAGTCGATACTTTGTGGTCGTAGCTTTCATTGCCGCGCTTAAAGGTCCAATTAGTGATGCTGCCCGTTATCAGTTTATGCTGGTTAAGGTCTCGCGGATGCAACGGCTCGCCAAATCGTGCAAGGTAAGCGGGGCTAGCGACCATCGTTGGACGATACAAGCAAAGCGTGCGCGCCACCAGCGATGAATCGTCCAATGGTCCCATGCGAATGGCGATATCAAAGTGACTGGCAATTAAGTCCTGGTGGGTAGAGCTCAGATCCAAGTGCACTTGAATATTGGGGTGCTCTTTCATAAAGCTCAAAATTGCCGGCGCGATGTGTTGTTCACCGAAAATACCGCCCACACAGGTGATTTGAATAATGCCGCTAATGCTCGCCTGCACGGCTTGCAAGTTGGTTTCGGCTTGTTCGACGAGGCGTAAAGCTTGCCGGCAATCGTTAACAAAGGTTGCGCCAGCGTCTGTTAACTTTAATTGCCGAGTCGTACGGTGAAACAGCTGTACTTGGTAATGGGCCTCTAGCTTTTTGATCTGTTGGCTAAGGTAGGCCTTAGAGCAGCCCAGTCGATGCGAGGCTAAGGTTAAGCTTTGGTTGTCCGCAACGGCAATAAGCGCGGCAATCCGCTTTAAGTTCTCTGTTTTCATAGGTAAACAATCTTTTAACTTTTAAGGTAATGATAAACAGTAAAGAAGTCGTTACCCTAGTGCCAGTGTTAAATTTTTA
>DATBNJ010000249.1:0-5883 GCA_036554385.1 Marinagarivorans sp.
CTTGCTAAAACCCAATCGAATACATGCGTATTTTATCTAATGCATCTCTATTAGCGGAGAAACTGGCCATCGGATTTCCAGCTAGTTTTCGAGCAATGAGCCTCGGCATCGCTAGTGCTTGAGCAACATTGAATATACCCCAGCCACTTGCAAATTCAATACCGAGGAGATTCGTAGTTTGTGGATTTTTCCTGAGCCTTTTAACAATTATTTGTCCAAACAACACACACAAAACATAAGCGGAAGAATCATGCCGAAAAGCCCCAATGCGACGATCAATTCATCTATATTTATAGCGAAGAAAGAGATCCCATTATTTGATCATACAAGCCACCACTCTTATTTTTCACAATATTGTTTGTGGTAATGAAGGCGGCAACGCCCCCAACAAACAAGCCTACCCACCCGATTGGTGTAGCAACCATTAACAGACTCAAAGCAGCTGTTTCTGCATTCACTGCGAGAATACCCGCGATGAGCGCAGAGGAGGTTCTAGGCATTCAAGTGTAGGAACACTTGTATAGCGCCTAGGGACAGCTTGAGCGGCCTAGAACCCCTCTGCACTCATCGCCTAACCTCCGATGTCCGCGCGCCCACCTCTGCCAACAACTCGAACCTCAAAAAGGCACTCATTTCCCCCCACCACCGCCCCAGCCAACCGCCAACCCAGAACAATTCCCCCAAGCTGTGACCCGCCCCTCAGTTCTCGCCAAATGGGCGACCTATCGCGTGGACTTTTGCCCTTGAAATTTGCGACATTACGACGCTAACCCCCTGTATCTGCGAAGCAATAATAACGATGCCTTTCAAAACAACTCCATGGATCCTCGAGGTCACTTCGTGATGAAAACCCTTTCACTTGTGCTGGCAAGCAGCCTTTTATTGGCCGCCTGCACAGGGACAACTCAAGCCCCGGAATCATCCAGTGCTCAAGCGGTCAGCTCTGAAGCTAGCTCGAGCAGCACTGCGGCAATATCTAGCTCCAGCGCAGTGGCGCAATCGTCCTCGGCGCCTGCGGTTATTGCCGGCGACATCGCAGCCGGTAAAGACCAATACGAACAACACTGCCAGCTGTGCCATGGCGAAAATGGCGAAGGGGTTGAGCAATTTAACTCACCCTCGCTGATTGGCTGCTCGGTGTGTAATAACGCCCAAAGCTTTGCCCACTTTACCGACATCGCCATGCCGCCCGGCAATGCCACTGCGCCACAACGGTGTGCCGGTGACTGCGCCGTTAATGTGGCGGCCTACGCTATGGCCACATTTAATAGCGGGCCCGATCGCAGCGCCTGTTACAACGGCGAACCCAAGGCAAGCCCCAGTACGTTTAAACGCTTGTCGCAGCAAGAATACGCCAACACCCTGCAGGCGTTATTTCAGCTGGATACGCCACCGGATGTCAGCGCTATTCCCGACGACCCCACAGTGCACAATTTTAAAACCATCGCTAGCGTGCAAAGCGTTCAGGTTAGCCACCTAAGCGGCTATATCGCGGTGGCGGGCGAGCAAGCTGAAGCCTTAATGAATTCGGCGCAACGCCGTGAACGCGTACTGGGTTGTGATTACAACAATGCCGGTTGCCTGTATAACTTTATTAGCGATTTTGGCCGCCTTGCCTTTCGTCGCCCGTTAAGCAGTGAAGAGGTCAACCGCATACAACAGTTTGCACTGGGCAATAGCCGCTCAACCCAAGAGCAATTTACCCTAGCCCTGCAAGTGATGCTGAGCTCGCCTAACTTTATTTACCGGGTTGAAGTGGGCAATAGTACCGAAGGGCTTTCGACTTTAAACCGCTATGAACTGGCCTCGCGCTTAGCTTTTAGCTTATGGGGACAAGGCCCAACCGCAGAACTGCTCGACAAAGCTGAAAATGGCGAGCTCGATAGCGCCGAAGGCCTAAAAGCCGTCGCCGAGGAAATGCTCAACGACCCGCGTGCTAAACGACATTTAACCGACTTTTTCGAACAATGGTTAGCAACCGGCCTACTGAACGAACCGGTCGATACGCCGGCCAATTGGTACGACGGTATATTCGACGACATGCGCGCCGAAACCAACCAACTACTTAACGAGTACGTGTGGGAGGGTAAAGACTTTATGAACATCTTTACCGAAAACCGCAGCTACCTCACACCCGAGCTGGCCAATTACTACGGGCTTTCGGCCAATAGCAACGGCGATGCAACCGTATTGCCCGCAGGTAACCCACGCGCCAATACCGGCTTGCTCACCCATGCGGCCAATATGTTCGCCAAAACCGATGGCGACTTAGTGGCGATTCGCGGCAACTGGCTGCGCGGCACCTTCTTGTGCCAAGAGCTTAAATTGCCCAGTGGCGTCGCCGATATTATCAATGGCAAATTTGCCGGTTACACGCCGATGGAAATTATCGCCGCGCGCAATGAAGACGCCGCCTGCGAACGCTGCCACGCGCAAATCGATCCTATCGGCGTCGCGTTTGCGCCCTACAGCCGCGAAGGGCTATTTGACCACGGCGTTAATCTAGCCGATTTTCCCGTTACGCCGGGCTTCCCCGATGCCGGCGACGCCAGCATTAGCAGCATCCAGGGCATGGCCGCCGCGTTAGCCGACATGCCCGAAGTCGGCGCCTGCTTGGCAGACCGCTTGTTCCTTTACACCCGTAATCGCGTGCCGCAAGACGACGACTTCTGCGCCGTAGAGCGCGCCAGCGAACAATTCCAAGATTCCGGGCGGCAGTTTGCTTCGCTACTGCTGTCGCTAGTGGATGATCCATCGTTCCGCGTGCGCGTTGCACCGGAGCCCAAAGAGGTGGCTGAGCCAGAACCCGTGGCGATAAACGTGGCCTCGGGCAAGTTTGTAACAGCATCAGACCAAGAGGCCGAAAACCCGGGCTCGCGCCTTGTGGACGATATTCTGACCGGCGATTCACGCTGGTCCGCCTACCTATTCCCGCAGCAAGCTGTGATCGACTTGGGCGGTTTGCATACGGTGGTGCAAAGCGAGGTTTACCCCTATTTTGAGCGCCCCTACCAATTTGAAATTAGCGTTTCACTCGACGGCAATAGCTACACCCGCGTCGTGGACCGCCGAGATAACCAACAAGGTGGCGACGTCATCCGCGATTTATTTACGCCCACCGACGCTCGCTATATTCGCGTTACCGTATTAGGCACATACGGCGACATTACCGAGTGGTCCGCGTTGCGCGAAGTGAAAATTTTTGGTGCCGCCAAATGATAGTCCGCTGTAGCCCATTTAATCGCCCTATTACACGACTGCCTTTGGACGTTAGCCGGAGAAAATTATGCGCATAAAAACTAAAATATTGCCTCGCCGCACGCTACTTAAAGGCACGGGTGTGGCGCTTTCGCTGCCGATGCTCGAGGCCATGATGCCGACAAAATCCTCGGCCGCCGATGCCACCCCCAAACGCTTTTTTGGCTTTTTCTACCCAAACGGCACCGACCCCGGCCGCTGGCAGCCCCGCACCGGTACATTAGAACCGGGCAATTTATCCTCCGCCTTGCAAGATTTTGCCGGCTTTGGCGCCGAGGGCATTTGGCCCGCGTGCGACCCTATTTACCAAGAT
This sequence comes from Marinagarivorans sp., assembly GCA_036554385.1. Classification (GTDB taxonomy): domain Bacteria; phylum Pseudomonadota; class Gammaproteobacteria; order Pseudomonadales; family Cellvibrionaceae; genus Marinagarivorans. The sequence continues at coordinate 3,572 of DATBNJ010000249.1, forward strand.
ATTACCGTGGTCAACGGCATTAACCACGAGGGGCTTAACACCAATATCCACACCTGTTCGATGGCACTGCAAGCCTATAGAAAAGCCAACTCCGACGATGCTTCAACGCCGGTAGCGCCAAGCTTGGATATGCTGATCGCGCAAAAACATGCCGGCCCCTACCCTTACTTGGCGATGTCAGCATCGACAGACCTCGCCTTGTCGCAGGGTTATGTATCTTGGGTGGGTGCGGGCACACCCGCTGATACCGAGCGCGACCCACAACGGCTATTTAATAAGTTGTTCGGGGCGGATAATAATAGCGCCGCCGCCAATGCTATTGCCGAGCGCAACGCCAGTATTCTGGATTTTTTAAAAGAAGACTGCGCGCAATTGCAATCGAAATTAGGACAGGCCGATAAACAGCGAGTCGATGAATTCCTCGACAGTGTTCGCACGCTGGAACAACAAGTGAATATTGTGCATTCGTGTAGTTCGGCGCAACTTACCGGCGGCACGCGGGGGTTTCACGATAAATCTAAGTTTTTTATTGATATTGCCGTGCTAGCGATGGCTTGCGATTTAACCAATGTGGCCACCGTGCAATACAGCAACAGCTGGGGCGTCAACTACGCAGATTATATTTTAGGGGATGGCACGCGCGATGAGGCGGGCACCATTGGCGTGGGCAACTACAGTGACCATTTTATTTCACACAAGCTGGGCGATAACGACCGCGCCAAAGACCTAGACGCCCTACCCCGTGACGTTGCCGCGCGCATTGCCGATAATCGCGTGGTACTCACCTCGCGCTTTAAGGCACGCCGCTTTGCCTATTTAGTGGATAAACTGCGCAAAACACCAACGCCCACCGGCAGCTTGTACGACGAGAGCCTTGCACTTTATTGCTCCGAAAACGGCAATGGCGACTCTCACGCGCGGCGCGATATGCCCACCCTGCTTGCCGGTCGCGCCGGTGGCTTTGAGCCGGGTCGCGTTATTAACGCCAACGGTGCACGCACCTCGGCGTTGCACGCGGCGATTTTAAATCGTTTTGATTTTAATCTATCAACCTACGGCGACCCAGCGTCTGGGCCGCTGGCGGGAATATAGCCGGAGAAGCGCTAGACTCCTACACTTGGCGTTGCTTAACACCTGTTTTAGCGGCCAATGCGCTGTCATCGGCCCTACCTTTGGCTCGCTGGTGATCATAAATATTCCAGCGGTAAGCGAGCGCGATCATAATGGCGCCACCGATAATCATCGGTACCGATAGCGTCATGCCGCGAGTGATCCAATCGGTACCGTAGAGAAAGCCGTTAACGCCCAGCTGGGCGTCCGGTTGCCGGTAAAACTCAACGCACGTGCGAAAAAAGCCGTAACCCATTACAAACAAACCCGATGCTGCCATGCGCGGGCGCGGCTTGCGAATAAACCACTGCAGGACAAAAAACAGCAGCACGCCCTCCAGTAGCATTTCGTAGATCGTCGAAGGGTGGCGCATGACCAATGGGCCCGCGGCGTTTTCCGGCAGCGCCATAAAATAGACCCCTAGCGGCGACTCGGTTACCCGCCCCCATAGCTCACCGTTAATGGTATTGCCGCCGCGCACAAAGGTAATACCCATCGGTATAATCGGTACCACCCAGTCGGCAATCGTAAAGGGGTTAATGCGATACTTGCGTGCGAACAAAATATAGGCCACGCAGACACCCAAAAAACCTCCATGGAAAGACAAGCCGCCCTCGTAGACCTTAAAAATAAACATCAAGTCGAGCGTTCTGCGGGTTACCGTCTCACCGGTATCGCTCACCGTTTGCACCACGGGTAATAACTGGTCGAGCCCGTAAAATAACACATAGCCCAAACGGGCACCCACGAGTACACCAACCACTATATAAAACAGCAGGTCGCTATTCATTTGCCGCGTAATGCCCCAACCAGGGCTGCGATCGCTACGCCGATTGGCATACCAAATACCAAACAAAAAAGTCGCCGCAAAAGACAGACCGTACCAATTTAGCGTAAGGGGGGTGCCGGGGACCGAAAAAATAACAGCATCCATAAACGGGGATTCAAACATAACGACCTCAACACCACTGAATTAGAATTCACTGCGCAAGCAGACCCATGATCGATGTGATGGTTCAACCGGGCGGTATTTACACTAGGCTTTTGAGTTGTATTTTTGCCATTAAGCAGCTTGCCAGTTTAAACCGGCAAGCTGCTCGTTCTGCATAAAAAAAGCCCCACTTTGTCACCAAAGGAGGGCCTTATTTATCTATTTATTAACGCGTTTAATTAAAGGGGGCTTCTAAAAATAGTAATTTTTT
>DATBNJ010000262.1:0-13532 GCA_036554385.1 Marinagarivorans sp.
TAGCGGGGATTACGTGCCAACCGTAAGCTTCAAAACGCGCAGGCGTATTATCGGTGAACCAACCTTCAACGTGACCGTCGATTGAAATGCCGTTGTCATCCCAGAATGCGATTAGCTTGCCTAAGCCCAAGGTACCCGCCAACGAGCATGCTTCGTGGGAGACACCTTCCATCAAACAACCATCGCCCATAAAGGCGTAAGTGTTATGGTCGACAATTTCATGACCATCGCGGTTAAATTGCGCGGCTAATGTTTTTTCGGCAATGGCCATGCCCACGGCGTTGGCAATACCTTGGCCCAATGGTCCGGTGGTCGTTTCAACACCCTTGGTGTAGCCATACTCTGGATGGCCCGGAGTTTGAGAGTGCAGCTGGCGGAATTGCTTAAGCTCATCAATGGGCAAGTCGTAGCCCGTTAAATGCAGCAAAGAGTAAATCAACATAGAACCGTGGCCGTTTGACAATACAAAGCGGTCGCGATCACTCCAAGACGGGTTAGTTGGGTTGTGCTTTAAAAAGTCACACCACAAAACTTGTGCAATATCTGCCATGCCCATGGGCGCACCTGGGTGGCCGCTTTTGGCTTTTTGTACAGCATCCATGCTTAACGCACGGATTGCATTGGCGAGGTCTTTTCTAGATGGCATTAGAGCACTCCTAAGAATTTATCAGGTGAGTTAATGGGCATTTCACTGCGTTGCTGTGCCGCCCATTTGTAATAATTGTCGGTTGACCTGCAAACGGAAGGCATCGATAGCTTTAATGGCTTCTTCGTTCGCGTTGACGCGACTGCTTAGATCAGTTTTTAGCGCCTCGAGCTCGGCCGACACATTGCGACTTTGACTAAAGGCAGCTTGCTGTGACTCCTGCACTTCGCTCAACACCGCCAGTTCACCTCGAAGGTCAGCGATCGCTGCCTGCAGGGCTTTTTGGTCTTTCTGTTGAGCTGCTTTTAGGCTTGCAACAGACTTTTCGACTGTTTCCACCGTTTTTTTGTTATCTTCGATGGCTTTGCGGTTGCGGTCATACGACACCCCCCAAAGCTTGCGAATTTCAGACTTATTTTCGTCAATATCCGCGCCGAGTGTCTTGATGCCAGCACCGAGCGTCGTGAGTGATTGCTCCGACTCGTCGCCGGTCACGGTCAATTTACGCTCGAGCTCGGCAATGCGAGCATCGGCAGCTTCTAGCTGCTGGCCCAGTGCTTTGCGGTCAGAATCTAACACTGAAACTTGCCAGAAAAGCAGCCCTGCAATACCTAGTGCAACAACAGCCGCAACCAAAGCTAAGGGCGCCAAAGGAGACTTTACTTCGACGACGCGCTGGCTAACCGGCGCTGGCCGAGAGGCCTTCTTAGCGGAAGCTTTGGGTGACACACCCATGCGCGGCTCATCAGGCAGAGCCTGATCAGTCAGTTTAGAAGCGGATAAAGTCGGTTCGCGGCGTTCAGTCATCAATACTATAAGGCAGGTGAAAAGGCGCCAGTATACAAAAAAAAGGAGGCGAAAGCCTCCTTTTAAACATTGCTCACAAATTAAGCGTAGTTTTGATTCGCAAAGTCCCAGTTCACAAGTGCCCAGAAAGCATCCATGTAAGCGGGACGTGCGTTGCGGTAATCGATGTAGTAAGCGTGCTCCCAAAGATCAACCGTCAACAATGGCACCACACCCTTTTCGGTCAACGGCGTCGCCGCATTACTGGTGTTAACGATTTTCAAAGAGCCTTCTTCCGTTTTTACCAACCAAGTCCATGATGAACCGAAGTTGTTTATGGCTGAGGTCGTAAACTCTTCTTTAAATGCAGCAAAAGAACCGAACGCCGCTGTAATAGCATCACCAAGGGCACCCGTTGCTTCACCGCCGCCATTGGGGCTTAAGCAATTCCAGTAGAACGTATGGTTCCAAATTTGCGCAGCATTGTTAAAAACGCCGCCAGAAGAAGACTTAACGATGTCTTCGAGGCTTTTGCCTTCAAATTCGGTACCGGGGATGAGACCATTCAGCTTAGTTACGTAGGTTTGATGATGCTTGCCGTAGTGGTACTCAAGTGTTTCTTCAGAAATGTGAGGCGCCAGCGCGTCTTTCGCGTAAGGCAGAGCAGGTAGTTCAATCGCCATAATATTTCTTCCTATACTGGTTGGATTTGAAGCACACTTGGCGGTGCTTTTAATGGATTTTGTCTATCGGACAATAACTATGGACTCAGCGCAGCGGATTAAGTTGCGAAAAACCTAAAGCCCGCATACGAATTAGGGTTTTAGCCCTTTGCGCTCGCCATATATCGGCAAGCACAGTACCAGATCCGGCCACCCGTCGCTAGCTCACACCTGCGAACGTTAAGCACCGGCAATCCGCTAAAGCCACGACTAGCTCACCTTATATCTCGGCGCAGTTAACGCTGCAACTATTATCAGCAAGCGTCACAAACCCCAGAACAATTGCTATCTTTTATACACCTTAGATTTCCGACCAATGACCCGACAACTGGGCACACCTGTGCTAATTTTAAAAATAACGCACCGCAACGCTATACCGGAACCCAAAAGAGGAGTAGCAACCATGAAACGATCTGAGTTGCCCGTTAAGCGCGTAAGCATTTTCGTCTCGGTGTTTGCACTTGTACTACTGGCCAGCTCCATTATGGCGAGGCACTCGACGGCCCTATCGCTTAAAACCGGTAGCCAAGTCCATGCAGTCAACGTGCTTTGTGACGATATTTTGTCTTGTGCCAACATTCGTTATGGCAATAGCGCAAAACCGACGCCCAACCCAAGCCAACTCAGCCGCTACACCAGCCATTCAGAGCGGATTACGGAATACCTTTTTGACGGCAAAGAAAGTAAATTCGTATGGGCGTAAGCTCGAACTACATTGCCGCAGCAATGCTTGCTTAGCGCGGATCTTTGCACCGACTTTGCGCAGGGCAAAACCGCTAACACTCAGTCAAACCACCGCTTTTAACGCGATCACCCCGCCAGCGGCCCCAAACGACGCATCCACAAAGGTGCAAGCCAAAGTGCAACGCGAACAATCCGCACTTTTGCAGATTGCTTCACTCGATCGCAACAAAAGCCCGATATACTGTTGAAATAAGCACCGAGCTCCCCCACAAAGAGGGATTAAACTCTGACAGTCGGACACAGCATAATAATATGAGCAATACTACCCACGCGGGCTTTTTAGACGACGTAAAATGGACCGACGACGGCCTCGTGCCCGCTATCGCGCAGGACGTTAGATCGGGGCGCATCCTGATGATGGCCTGGATGAACCGCGAGGCACTCGTGCAAACGGCACAAACAGGCAAAGCCGTTTACTGGTCTAGATCCCGCAAAGCCTTGTGGCACAAGGGAGAATCTTCTGGGCACCAACAAGCGGTATCAGAGATTCGGCTCGACTGCGACGCTGATGTCATTGTGCTACAAATTGAACAATCCGGCGGTATTGCCTGTCATACGGGCAGAGAGTCATGCTTTTATCGCACCTTAGTCGACGGACAATGGCAAGTAACCGACCCCGTACTCAAAGACCCAAAAGAGATCTACTCATGAGCGACGTTCTTCGTCAATTAAGCCAAGTATTAAACGAACGCAAAACCAGCGCAAACCCCGAGCAATCCTACGTTGCGCTTTTACACCAAAAGGGCTTAAATAAGATCCTTGAAAAAGTCGGTGAAGAATGTACGGAAACCATACTTGCCGCAAAAGATGCCGCTGCCAGTGGCGACAACAGCGACGTAATCTACGAAACTGCCGACCTGTGGTTTCACTCGTTGGTAATGCTGTCACACTTGGGGGAAGACGCAGACGCGGTTATTAACGAGCTAGCGAGACGATTTGACCTCTCTGGGCTAGAAGAAAAGGCTCAACGAGAGCGCTAGCCGTCAACAACACATAATAAAACGCAATGAGCTCCCTTTTTTGGAGCAACTGCAAACGACAACCAAACTACAGCAGTAACTGTAGCTTACAGAACTAACTTCTCAGAAAAGGTTTTTACTATGTTAAGTGGCATTGGTATTTGGCAACTCCTCATCGTACTTGTCATCGTGCTGTTATTGTTTGGCACAAAGCGCCTTAAAGGCTTAGGCGGCGATTTAGGTGGCGCTATCAAAGGCTTCAAAAAGGCCATGACAGAAGACAAGCCCGAGAACGAAAACACCGCTGATCAAAAGCGTGTCGAAGACGAAACAACCGAAGCACCCAAAACCGATTCGGCAAAAACTGAGCCGTCCGCCGAGACGACAACCCAATCAGACAAAAAGCAGTAATTGTCGTGTTTGATATTGGTTTATTTGAGCTGCTTGTCGTTGGCGGAGTTGGGCTGGTCGTTATTGGGCCCGAAAAACTTCCGGGGGCTCTTCGCACGGGAGCGCTTTGGATTGGTCGCATTAAGCGCTCAATTCTCGAGACGCGGCGCGAAATTGAGCAGCAAATCGGCGCAGATGATATTCGCCGAGAGCTTCGCAACGAGGAAATCATGGCCTCGCTCGAGAAGCTGCGCGAGGCGCGCACCCAGCTTGAGAAGGATATTAAAGCGCATACAACGGGCGCCGCATTAGAGCACCATGACGGCGACGAAAGTGACGAGCACATCCAAGCCCCCCATGCGCACGCCGAACACAACGACCGAGAGTACCACCCGCCAAGCTCAAGCCACGATGATCGCGCGGACGCTCTAAAACCTGTCGACTCTAAAGCGGCTCCATCACCCGGCTCCACTGAAGACTCTGACCACAGCAGCGACAGCGGCTCCGCAGACAAAGCCACCGGTGACATCCCCAATCACACTAAGGAAGCCGGCAGCACGCCGACTAAATCTTAATATTTATGAATCACGAGTTTGAAGAAGAGCAGGAATCTCAGCCCCTCGTCGCGCACCTTACAGAACTGCGCGACCGTTTGGTCAAAGGAGTTCTCGCCGTAGCTATTGTTTTCATTTCTCTGATTTATTTTGCTCGAGATATTTATAACTTTGTGGCGCAGCCCCTTATGCAAGCGCTAGAGGGCTCGAGCACAATGATCGCAACCGACGTCACGGCCACCTTTTTAACACCGTTCAAACTGACCTTTTTTGTTTCCGTATTTATTGCAATGCCTTTTTTGCTTTACCAAATTTGGGCGTTTATTGCACCGGCACTTTATCGCAATGAAAAGCGCCTAGCCAAACCCATTTTCCTCTCCAGCATTGTCCTTTTTTACCTGGGCATTGCATTCGCCTACTTCATCGTATTGCCGCCAATTTTTATGTTTTTTAACGCCGTCACACCCGATGATGTGGCGTTAATGCCGGACATCACCACTTTTTTAGGCTTGGTGATTAAGCTGTTTTTTGCCTTTGGGCTGGCCTTTGAAATCCCCGTAGTCACGGTGATATTAGTTATCGCAGGCGTAATCTCCCCAGAGGGGCTGTCAAAAAAACGCCCTTACGTCATTGTTGCCTGCTTTGTTATCGCCATGCTAATGACCCCACCCGACGTGGTTAGCCAGTCTTTATTGGCCTTTCCTATGTGGGCGTTATTTGAAATCGGTATTTTCTTTGGCAAACTCGCCATTAAAAACAGACCGGCTGAAGCGGTAGACGAAAGCGAAGAGGCATAACACCAAAAATTTTAGAAAAGGGCGTCACGGGCGGCACAGTTTTTTATACCTGATCCTCGGTCGCCCTCTTTATGGGTTAGCACCCTGTGAGCTGGCGCTTCAGCTTTAATGCTTGTCCTGCGAATGTGGTTTGCACTTCAGCTCGACGAGCCGAACAAAAACACCCCCTATACGATTACCCAACAAGCAAATGCGTGGCTAAAAAAGTAACGATGATAGTGCGAGGTAATCCGCCTGATTGCACTCTACCTTTATGGCTCGGATACCCGCCGCCTGCGCGGCTTCAATATCGGTCTGACTATCCCCTACCATAAGACAGCGGCTAGCATCGAGCCCTAGCTCTTCAACTGCGCGGTTAAGCATGCCGGGCTTTGGTTTACGGCATTGGCAATCCACTTGGTAATGCCCTCGCGCGTGACTTGGGTGGTGGGGGCAATAGTAGACATGATCTAAAGCGACGTCGTTTTCGGCGAACACGCCTTTCATCCAGTGCGTCAGCCTAAGGAAATCGTCTTCGCTATAGTATCCACGCCCTATGCCCGATTGGTTTGTTACCACCACAATACGATAACCGTTAATCATTGCGCTTCGGCAGAAGGCAAAAATACCGGGCAAAAACTCAAAATCATCAATGCGATATACGTAGCCACGATCAATATTTATAACCCCGTCTCGATCGAGAAATAGCGCCTTAGCCATGCTGCCTAGCTCCTTTTTCAGCGACTTGGTGCGCGCAAAACGCATCGAACACGGCGATAACCTCTGCGGCCGTAATACCCGCCATTAAATGCTTGCCCTTCAAACGGGTGCCCCAGCGAACCTTTTGCCGGTGCCTGTTTTTTTTTGCCAACTCTCGATGATAAACCTCTAGGGTCCACTGCTGAGACAAGTAAGGCCCCGTGCGCGCCGGATTACTGTGTGCGTAAAGACCAATAACGGGGGTACCCATCATTGTCGCCATATGCACGGGCCCCGAATCGGGACTCACAACAACTGAAGCTCTCCCCAGTAAAGCGAGTAACTGCTTTAGGGTGGTATCGCCGATCAAGTTAATAAGCGAATGCTGTGAAAGTGCGGTGATTTTGCCTCCCAAGCGCTTTTCGCGCTCTGTGGGGGCGCCACACAAAATAACGGTAAAGCCTTTTGATTGTGCATAGTCTGCAAACTCGGCGTAGCGCTCGGGCAGCCAATTTCGTTCAGGCTTGCTCGCCGACGGAGAAATCACTACAAGCCTATCGTGGCTCTGTAAATCGTGCTTGCGCAAAAAATTCTTAAGCCATGCGCGATCATCGCCACCGACGGGAAGGTTCCAGATAAGGGGAAAAGGCTGTACACCGATTGCGCGAGCAAAAGCCGCAAAACCTTCGAGCACATGAGGCTCATGGTCGACTTCAACCCGCTCGTTAACAACCAAACCATGCCCCTCTTTGGCGAGATGGGCAGGAAAACCAAGTTTGCGTCTAGCGCGAATACACAGGGCGGCAAGGTTTGCGCGTAATGCCACTTGCATATGCAGTAGCACGTCGAAAGTATCTGGCAATTCTCGTCTCAATTTCCAATAGGCCGAAACGCCCTCTCGCTTATCAAAAACGACAAAGCGCACGCCCGGCAACCCTCTTAGCAGCTCGGCCTCAACACGCCCAATAACCCAGGTAATTTCAATGGTGGGGAAATGGGCCCTTATCGCTTGAACAACCGCCACTGCATGGCAAACATCGCCAATGGCCGACAAACGTAAGATACATATGGACTGAATAACATTCACTTAAGGCGTAACCTAAATGGGCGCAAGGCGCGAAGTTGGCTCGCTAGTGTACTGAATCGCACCCTTAAACCCAAATTCACCCGCTCAGTGATGTAGTTAGTCTTTCTCCTCGCCACCCCCGGCGCTTTAGCATAAAGACTAGTCAGCGCACCGAGGCCGATTCATGATGCGTCGCAATGTGCAACACACTGTTTTTGCTTCTCTCCACGAAGATGCTTGTGCCGCCAACGCCAGTTAGATGCGACAGACGTGATACATTGTTACCTATTGGCCAAAACCACAAGCGGCTGATTATTTTTTGTGCTAGACAATGTTTGATAGCTCACACTCGTAGAGCCAGCGACGGTGAGATAAACTTTCTACGGCCTTTTACGTCTTAGTCATACCGTTTAACGACTACAGCGCAAACCGCCACCACACTACTGGCCATTAAAAGCCACAAAAACCTGAAATTCAATGCACTCGATGTGCGAGGGATGGCATGAACAATCTGGACAATTCAGACCCGTTAATATCTCGGCTTTATCAAGTCGTGCGCGTTTGCGTTAAGTGCCTAGCAATACTTATGGTGTTCGTCATTATTATGGGTGTCGTCGACGTCGGCTGGATGCTTTACCAACGGCTTGTCACACCGCCCTTTATGATACTTACCATCTCAGATATGCTGGCGACATTCGGCGCCTTTATGGCCGTACTTATCGCCATTGAAATTTTAATTAACATTACCATCTACCTGAGGGACGACGCGATCCATGTAAAAATTGTGTTGGCGACCGCGCTGATGGCAATTGCCCGAAAAGTCATCATTCTTGATATCAACGAAGTCGAACCCCAGTACATCTACGCTATTGCTGCCGTTACCTTAGCGATGAGTATTGGCTACTGGCTAATTCACACACTACCGCGCAATAGCCACCTCGACTAATCGATGGAAAACTTTATTGCGAGCTTTGTACTGCTGTTTGCTGCCTACTGATATAGACCCAATCGGCGTACTTATTTTTTGCGGTCGCAGGCGAGGTCATATTTACGACGATCGGCATCCCTTTATCCGCCTTTCAGATCGCTGGCATAACAAGTCGAGTCATGGGCATGATTTTAGCGTCCTTGGCAGTCACCTATGTTTTAAATGGCATCAACAGTTACTTTAATCTTTAGCAGGACAATCCAGTGCCGAGTATCACCCAACTTCCCAAAGGCGCCCACATTATCGAATGTAAAGGCCTTGCGCAGCCTGTCACCCGCGAGTGGTTTTCGCCGGAACACTGGCATGCGAAAGACGCAATCACAGGCCAAAGCCTAGGCCGTAGCACAACCTATTTTATCGAGAACAATGAACACCAGTATGTTCTACGGCACTACTACCGTGGCGGCATGATTCGCCATCTTATGCGCGATACTTACTTCTACCACGGCTTAAAAAATACCCGCACCTACAAAGAGCTTGAAATACTCGAGAAACTCAATGAGTGGAAACTACCCGCGCCAACTCCCGTCGCCGGCTTGGTCGAACAAAGCGGTTTTTTTTACCGCGCGGATATTCTAATGAAACAAATACCCGAGGCATGCGACCTTTACCAGTATTTGCAAAAAAACTCACTGAACACACAACAATGGCGCGATATCGGCATTACCATTGGCAGGTTTCATCAGCACGGGGTCTATCACGCAGATTTAAACTGCCACAACATTATGCGGGATAAGCACGGGAAAATATGGTTAATTGACTTTGATCGCGCCAAACTGCAGACCGATGCCGCTAACAAGTCGAGCTGGACAGCTCAAAACTTAGGAAGGCTATTTCGCTCTTTTACCAAGGAGCTCAATCGCTGCACACAGTTTGCTTTTGAACAACAAAGCTGGGAGCAGCTTTTAATTGGCTATGACAGCGTAAGTTAAAGCTTTTACGCCATCAGGTCGTCAAACTGCGCTTTGAGCTCGGCAAAGGCTGTGCGCAGCTCGCTCAGTTCGGACTCAAGTGATTCAACCCGTGCTGAAAGCGTCGCGCTCGGTGCTGAGGCGCTGGTTTCCTGAGCAACCATCGTCTCTGCACTCATTGCACCGCTAAACAAATGCACCCACCGATGCTCGCGCTTACCCGGCTCGCGCGGCAACTTTTGCACAAAGGGCCCCGCGCTGTGCTCAGCTAATTTCAATAACACCGCCTCAACATCGGCGACATCTTTGAAAGTTGCCAAGCGAGCCGAGCGCGTGCGCAGCTCACCCGGTGTTTGAGGGCCGCGTAAGAATAGCAAACACAACACTGCGAGCTCTTTGTCGTTGTACCGAACCTCGGCGAACTCACTGGTCCCAAAGCGGTGCCGATATTTGGCAACACGCGCACCGTAGCGCACTTCAGACACCAGATTTTGCCCCACCAGCGAGTCTACTGCAGCTTGCACCTCGGATTCATCGAGTTCGAGCACAGGGTCGCGATTGCTCTTTTGATTGCAAGCATTTGCCAAACTGTTTAACGACAAAGGGTATTGATCTGGCGTGGTTACGGCCTTTTCGATTAAACAACCAATCACGCGGGTTTCTATTAAACTTAACTCTTGCATACTGCTGTCCCGTTGTTTTTATTCACTAAATTATAGCAATGTACTTTGGCAAGCACTGCGCAAACACGCATAATTGCTGCCAACAAAATCTGACGCTTTTCCGATTGTGTGCAAAATACCGAGCATAGCACCTCGGGATGACAACCCAATAACTAACAGGCCTACTCGCAATTTATGTCGCCCCTCATAATTAGTATGTTTGACTCCAACATGGTTCTAGCAGCCGCCAGCGCTTTGCTCGGCTTGCTCGTTGGTGTGCTGATCAGTTATCTATGGCACACCAAACACACCCGTAAACACCTGCAAGAGCGCCACGAATTCGACACTCGAATTGCTCAGCAAAATGCCGAAATCGGTTTTTTATCACAACAACATCAAGACCAACAGCAGCAGATCAGCTCACTCACCAGTCGCCTTGAGCAAAAAAGCCATCAAGTTATACAGCTACACACCCAACAGCAAGAGCGCGAACGCGCGCACCATCAGCAAGTCAGCCAATTTGAACAGCAAAAACAGCAGCTCAGTCACCAATTTGAGCATCTCGCGCAAAAGATCTTCAACGCCAACGGCAGCGCATTTTCGAAAACTCAAGAACAATCCGTCAAGCTATTGCTCGAGCCTTTTCAGCAACAACTTGGGCGTTTTGGCCAGCAAGTCGAGCAATTTCAACACGCACAGGTCTCCTCTCATGCAAGCCTAAATAACGAGTTAAAGCATTTAAAAGCGCTTAACCAGCAAATCACCCACGAAGCGAGCAATCTGAGTAAAGCACTTAAAGGCGACAAAAAACTCACCGGTAGCTGGGGCGAAATACAATTAGAACGCTGCCTACAGGCGACCGGGCTCGCAGAAGGCGTGCACTACCAACGCGAAGCGAACTTCGTTACCCCCCAAGGGCAAAACCGGCGCCCAGACTTTATCGTAAAATTACCGGACAACAAACACATCATCATCGACAGTAAAATGAGCCTCGTAGCTTATGATGCCGCCGTCGCTGCGGATAACGACGCCGATCAACACGCTGCCCTTGAACGCCACGTGAGAGCGCTAAGAAAACACATCGATGCCTTAGCCCAAAAAGACTACAGCGCGCTCAACGGCACCAACAGCCCGCATTTTGTATTAATGTATTTAGCGGTCGAGCCGGCTTTTATCGATGCGTTAAAGCACGATGCAACTTTGTATGATTACGGCAGTGAAAAAAATATTATTCTCGTCAGCAATACCACTTTGCTGCCGGTCTTAAAAACTGTGTCCAATCTATGGCTGTTAGAGCGCAGCCACTCTCAAGCTTTTGCGCTCGCCGAAAAAGCCGGCGACATTTATCAGCAAGTCTCGCTGATTGCCGAGCGCTTAACTAAACTCGGACGAAGCCTGCAAACAGTATCGAACCATTATAATGACACAGTCACTGCCGTTGCTGGCCGACAAGGACTTTATGGTAAGGTCGAGCGTTTCGGCGAGCTCGCCAAGCAGTCTAGCGCGCTACCAGATATTGAGACGATCCACGGTGATATCGAAACGCATAAACTGCGCGATCTCACCGAAAACCTCGACTAACCCAAAACTAAACATGCTATGACTTCAGACAAACCTTGTTACTGCTGCTCGCTTAAACTTCTCACGGATTGCTGTGGTCCACTGTTATCGGGCGCGCAGCATGCGCAAACGCCAGAAGCCCTAATGCGCTCGCGCTATAGCGCATTTTGCACGGGCAACATTGAGTACCTCATCGAAACACTCCACCCAGCGGCCCGCATCGCAGATGACCGCGCGGCTCTCAACAAGACTATCGCAGGCACGCACTGGCGCGGCTTAAAGGTTATTTACAGCAACAACAATAAAGCCCAAGGCCAAGTGGAGTTTTGTGCATTTTACAGCGATAAACAAGCGCAACACCCAGAGGCGCCGATTGCTCAACTGCACGAACTATCGGAGTTTGAATTAATCGACAATCGCTGGCGGTATAGCCACGGCAAGCATTTAGAGCCCATTAAGATGGCCCGAAATGACACCTGCTTTTGTGGCAGTGGCTTGAAATATAAGAAGTGTTGCGGTTGAGCCTGTTACACCTTGCTCGCAACAGACTTTGCAATTAAGTCGGTAAATACCGAAATAAAAATGGCGCGCCCTACCGGCAAATCGACTTCCGGTGGCGGAATCGTTTGGACAAGACATTCGCATATTGCACCGGAATCTAATGCACAACTCACCGTTAAACCCGCTCGGGCAATGGCTTTGATACGTGCGGGCTGGTCTTTCGCGACGGCAACCGCTATCGAAGGTGTACGCAATGCCACCGCTTGAGGCAAGATGGCGCCCCCACCTAGCACAACCACTCTGGCCGCTTTAATCAGAGCCATAAGCTGCGCATTGGGCAGCTGTTGATGCACTAAAACGCCGGGGGCCACATCGACGGCGCCTTGGTAATTTAGCCCCAAAAGCACGTGGCACTGCTCGCCTGTCTGTGCAAACCAACGGTTTGCAGCCTCAATAAATACATTCGTCGCTTGCACACCTTTTACGATATGCCCTCCGCCACCAGCGGAAAACACCACGTAAGGCTCGGCGGTTTCAAAAGGCAGTGTTTCGCTGGGCGAACTAAAAATCGGCCCCATAAAGTGTGGCCAAGGCTTGCCCACAAGCGCGAGTTTTAATCGCTCGCCCAGCGTTAAATCGCCATCAACAAATTTAAATTGTGTAATGCAGTGCGCATCGATGTGGCGAATCCGGTTAAACGCAAATGCGCGTCGACGCTTTTTTTTGTGCTGACTAATAAAGAGAACTTGCGCACCAAGGCGTTTAGCTTGCCGATACTGCGCCGCGCGCCCCGAGCCATCAAACACCGCGATACTCGGACGGTATTCATGCAAAATGGCATTGACCTGAGCGGTGCACTGGGTCGGAGATTGCTCAGTTAAAAAGGTGGGATAAGGACACTCACTGGCATAAGGCGCTTGGCGACTCAACACAAAGGCAATGGCCACATCGGGTAGCGCCGCCTTGACTGTATCGGCTAAAATCCGAGAGCGCATGTACTCTCCGACCCCCTTGGGCCCCGAGACAGGAATAAATAAGGCTTTCACAGCGACAGCGTATTCAAGACACCCGAAACCTCGGCAGTAATATCACCACGGTTAGCGTTATCCACCAGCTGCAAGTAGCGCAAGGCGACGGCTCGGCTGTCGATATCACCAAGTATATTAGCCTCTGGCGGCGCGACCTCTTGCTCTAGGTACTGCGTCATTTTAGTCGCCAACGCGTCGGCGTCACCCGGCGGCACTAACCACTGCGCCAGCTCACCGGTGAGTATTTCCCTCGGCCCAAAATTGCAATCGCTACTAATTACATTTACCCCGAGCGCCAACGCCTCCAGTAAAACCGTTGGAAAGCCCTCGAAGTCAGAGCTTAGAACCAGCCCTTTAGCATGTTTAATCCAAGGGTAGGGATTTTTCTTAAACCCAGGAAAAATAACCCTATCCAAAACGTCATATTTAGCGGCTAGTTTTTTTGCTTTTCGGCTGTTTCGGCACAAGCATACTAGCTTGATCGGCTTGCTAACCTTAGAGAGCGCATCAAACAACACATCGTGTCGCTTTTGCCGTGCG
>DATBNJ010000265.1:0-16296 GCA_036554385.1 Marinagarivorans sp.
AAATGCCGGTCGACTTTGTCGGCACAAAGCTCTGTGTCAAAAAAGTGTTTAACGGTTTTGATGGCTTCTTCGGCATCGTTGAGTGATGGCGGTGAAAGCTCTTCGTGAGTGTCTGTATCTAAACACACTCTGGGTTTGGGGATGCTATCACCAAAAAAAAGCTCGTCGTTATTTTCGGGTTTATTTTTAGGGCGATAATAGGCACAGCACAAATCGTTTAATTGACTATAAAAACTGTAGGCCTGCGCCGCAAATTGCGCCTCTATCGCGGCCATTAATTGTTGTGGCGAGGTATCGCAATTAATGGTGAAGGCTTTTTCCAGCGCGTCGATTAATCGGTGCTGTGACAACGGGTTGCTTTGTGTGGTCAGGCCACTATCCGTCGCAAAATTAATATGCTGCGTGAGTTCTACGCCAAGCGCGTGAATATTGGATGAAATACTGCGTAGCGATGTATCGGATATTTGCGTGAGTGGCGCAGCTAAGCAGCGTTTAAGCCATTCGCTGAACTGGTTAAGGCTATCGCTCGTTTCGCGCGCGCTGGGAATACTGGCCTGATGACATTGCCTTTGCGATTGCTCTACTAGCGCAGGAAAGAAATCTTGACAAAAGTCTAAGATCTCAGGCAGTAAAACGGTTTTGTAGATGCTCTGGGGCGTCATCAACGGGCTGGCTCATAAAATTATTTTATTCGGTTGCCGCCTGCCTACGCGCTTTAAAAACCTTGGCAAGAAAACATTAAAAAAAGCGCAGTCAGCGACGGTTACCTAACAGCACAATCTTATGGCCCAGCGCGCAAAAAATCTATGGCTGGCAACATTAAATGAGCACTGGTCATGATTAAAATGACGAGAAGTATTGGGTGGCGCCGAGTGTGGCGCCATCCAATTAAAGGTGTTCGGCGTCGATATCGTAATCGATGATCACCGGGCGGTGACTGGAAAACGCTTTCGTTTTGTAGGTGGTTGCGTACTCGACCTTGTGACGTAGGGCTGCGCTAATCACTTGAAAGTCGGTGCGCCAGCCGTCGCCTTGCTCCTGTTGGTTAGAAGGCCACCAGGTATATTCATCCAGGTCTTGATTGGCGAGTCGAAAAGCATCGCAATAGCCGACTTGTTTAAACAGCTGTTGTAGCCATTGTTGCTCGTGCGGTAAAAAACCGGCGTCGTCGATGTGATCTCGCCAATTCTCGACATCTTTATTGGTGTGCGCCATGGCCCAGTTGCCGCAGTAAATAAAGTGGCGGCGCTTGCGGGTCACTTTGTGCATCAGCGCTTGTAGGTCGTCGTAGAAATTGATTTTTTCTTCTAGCGATTCGGCGTCGCTCATCGCGGCCGGTGCCAGTAGCGAGCCGATACTGTGCTGCTCGAAGTCAATTTGTAGGTAGCGGCCTTCCATGTCGGCACCGCTGCTAAAGCCCAAACCGAAAATTAACGCTTTGGGTTGATGGCGGGTATAAATAGCGACGCCGTTATAGTGCTTAATGCCCGAGTCAAAGAAATAAGAGAAGTAGCCCTCGGGATGAAAGATGTCGTTGTCGAGTTCTGATTCAAGCGCGCGTAAATCTTGTAAGCAGATTATGTCGGCGTCTTGCTCCGCAATCCACTCATACAGCCCGCGCTGCGCGGCTTGGTGTATTCCGTCAACACTCAGAGAGATAATTCGCATTCGGGCCCCTTGTATGAGTGCGAGTATTCATTTAGTAAAGCGTTAATGGGGCGGCGATGGTGACACCCGCAAGCTATGTACCTTGGTTGTTATACTGGGTTGCTAATATGTACCTTGGTTATTATAGATGCCCCCTCAATGAAAGGCCTAGCTTGTTCTTGTCCTGAAGCGCCTACGCTGGCGTTTGGTGCACTCGTATTACAAAGTGCGATTTTTTAATGCTAGCAAAAACAAGGGCTTACGCCTATTGTTTTTGGCGATAAGTGGCCGCTAAGGATGGCGGAAGTGCACAAGGCTGTCGGGAACAGTCCCTGCCCCTTTACCGCGCTAGCGTCCGCCAAAAATTCATGTTGCTGGATAGTCACCTACTGCGGCTATTCTATCAAGAGTTGTTTGTCTGTGTGATGTGTTATTGGGGTATTTAGGCGCTTTGGCTGCTAAGCGGAATAAATTGCTGACCGGCGTGGTGCGATCTTGGCCCCAAAAGCGTGATTTTGTGAGCACAAATCAGCGTAGGTTCAGGAAAAACGTTAGAATATAGCGTTTAACGTCTTATTTTGTGAGGAGACCTGTGCAGTATGGAGTCTTATCAGCAGCAGTTTATCGAGCTGGCGCTCGAGTGCCAAGCGCTAAAGTTTGGTGAGTTCACCTTGAAATCGGGGCGGGTAAGCCCCTATTTTTTCAATGCGGGTCAATTTCAAACGGGACAGGCACTGGCAAAGCTGGGCCGCTTCTATGCGCAAGCATTGGTTGAATCAGGCGCGTCTTTTGACATGCTATTTGGCCCTGCGTACAAAGGCATACCGCTTGCGGTCGCCTGTGCGGCGGCGTTGGCCGACCACCATGAGCGCGATCTGCCTTTTGCCTACAACCGCAAAGAGGCCAAAACACATGGCGAGGGCGGAACCTTGGTGGGCGCGCCTTTAGCGGGGCGGGTGGCGATTGTTGACGATGTGATCACGGCGGGCACTGCGGTGCGCGAAGTGATGGCGTTGATCGATGCGGCGCAGGCCTCGCCGGCCGCGCTAGTGATCGGCTTAAACCGCCAAGAGCGAGGCCAGGGTGAACTTTCTGCCATTGCCGAGCTCGAGCAAGAGACCGGTGTAAAGGTGATTAGCCTCGTTAAGCTTGAGGACATTATGACCTACCTTGAGCAGCACGCGCAGGCGTATCCCGGTGTCTACGAAAAAATTCTGGTTTATCGCCAGCAATACGGTGTTGATGCATGAATGTAATGAAAATAAGTTTGTACTCGACGGTGCTCTTTGCATGCTTGTATGCGGGCATTAGCCAAGCGCAAGGGCAGTACTATCGTTATGTGAACGAAGATGGGGTTAAAGTGCTTGGCCACTCAATCCCACCGAAATACGTTAAAAACGGCTACGAGATCGTTTCTAGACACGGTCGGGTGATCGAAGTGGTAGAACCCGCGCCAGACCCAGAGTTTGTCGAACAAGAGCGCGCAAAAGCGGAGCTACGGGCCCAATACGAGCTGTTGGCCCGCCGGTACAGCACGGTGCGCGATATAGAGGCTGCAAGGCAGCGCAAGTTGATTCACGTCGATGCGAGTATTTTGCTGGTTGAAAGTAGCATCGAGAATATTCAAGAAGAAATTGACGGCATCACTACGCGAGCCGCCGAATTTGAGCGTGCGGGAAGAGCGGTACCGAAAAATATTTTGGATACTCTGGCCGCACTCAACGAAAAAATGGCGGCGACACGCGCCATTCGAGATCAACGTCTAGAGGAAAAGAAAATCATTGATGACCGCTTTGCCCGCGAGTTGCGCTTGTTTACCCAAGGCGCAGCGGATTTTGAGGGTGAATATACTGCCTCAGAGGGTACTGAACAGGATCTCGTCGACGCGGCGAGTAAGGCGTCCGGTAAAAGCGGGAAATAATAGTTTTAAATGCAAGCGCCATACTCGGCGCTTGGCAGCGTTATAGTGCGCTGGTGTTTACTAGGCCCGACTGCAGGCACTGCCACGTGGTTTGCCAGTTTGCGCTGGGTTGAAGCTTAAATTGGTTGCGCACAAAAGCGGCAACACGCCCTTCGGCGCACGCTTGTGCGAGCGCTACGGTATCGTGGATCGAAAGCGTTAAGCGCAAGCCGTCTTCTAGTTCACTTTTGCGCAACACTTGGCGCATTTCGGTGCCTAATCGGTCGAAAAACTGGCGAACTCTGGCGTGTAAGCGGTCGCGTTCGCCGCTAATGGCATCGCCGGTTAGCAATCGGGTAATGCCGGGGTTGCGCTCGCAAAACACCAAGTACACCAATGTCATGCGCTCGATCTTTTCTAGGGCCGATAGGTTGTCGCTAGCGATTGAGCTGGCTCGGCTGAGCACGGCTTCTTCCGCAAACTCAATCAATCCTTCCAGCATTTTGGTTTTGCTGGGAAAGTGCCGGTAGAGCGCAGCTTCAGAAACGCCGACGCTTTTCGCCAGTGCCGCGATGCTAATGCGATCGCCGGGGTTGTCCTCGAGCATAAATGCGAGGGTTTCTAGAATCTGCTGTTTGCGGTTTTTCTTCGGTTCGCTGGCGCTGGTCATGCGTTACTGGCTCACGGATGTTTATTGGTGATAAGTGTGCCAACTCCGGCATCGGTAAAGATTTCCAGTAGTACCGCGTGGGGTACGCGGCCGTCCACAATATGCGCGCTCGCAACGCCTGATTTTACCGCGTCGAGCGCGCATTGAATCTTAGGTAGCATGCCGCCGTAGATGGTGCCGTCGGCAATCAGCTCGTCGACCTTTTCGGTGGTTAAGCCGGTAAGCACGTTACCTGTTTTGTCTTGCAGGCCGGCAACATTGGTTAATAACATCAGTTTTTCCGCCTGCATCACTTCGGCGATTTTGCCCGCCACGAGGTCTGCGTTGATGTTATAGGATGCACCGTCTTTGCCGACGCCAATGGGCGCAATCACGGGGATGAAGTCGCCTTGTACTAATAAGTCGATCACGCTGCGGTCGATGCTGGCAACCTCGCCGACATGGCCGATATCAATGATTTCTGGCGCTTTCATGTCGGGTGTTTGATGGCTAACTTCCATTTTTTTGGCGCGAATTAGGCGCCCGTCTTTGCCGGTAACACCGATCGCATGACCGCCATTGTTGTTAATGAGGTTAACGATTTGCTTGTTGACCGAACCGCCTAGCACCATTTCAACGACGTCCATGGTAGCGCTATCGGTTACGCGCATACCGTCGACGAAGCGAGATTCGATATTCAGTTTGTTTAATAACTCGCCGATTTGCGGGCCGCCGCCGTGTACTACGATGGGGTTCATGCCGACCAGCTTCATTAAGACAATATCGCGAGCAAAGCTGTTTTGTAGGGCTTGGTCAATCATGGCGTTGCCGCCGAATTTCACCACGATGGTTTTTTCTGTGAAGCGCTGAATGTAGGGCAGCGCTTCGGTCAGTACCTTCGCTATGGCATTTGCATCGCTTGCGGGCATGTGATTACCTCAATCGTCACACTCGCACCTTAGGTGCGAGTCGCAGTGTTAAACAATAAATTAGCTGTCGCGTGGCCTACCACTTTGGGGTCAGCGCGGTGTCAATCTTCCTGAGCTCGCGTGTCAGTAACGCTTTAATGTCATGCAATTCAGCGTCACTTTGTGCCTCGGCGCGCAGGGTTAAGTTGGCCGATGTGTTCGAGGCGCGCACGATACCCCAGCCGTAAGGGAAGTCAACTCGAACGCCATCTAGGGTAGTGATCTTAGCGTCTTTAAAGTCGCCGCTTGCAATCAAGGTTTTAACCACCTCAAATTTTTGTGTCTCGTTTGCCGGGACTAGAATTTCGTTGGTGTGGGGTTGCTCGGGAAACTCTTCAAAAATATTGTCGAGGGTGTCGCCGGCTAAACTGACGATTTCGGCCAGGCGCGCAGCCACATACATGCCGTCGTCAAAGCCAAACCAACGCTCTTTAATAAAAATATGGCCCGAATATTCGCCGCCGAGTAGGGCGCCGGTTTCGTTGATTTTCGCCTTCATGGGAGCGTGGCCGGTTTTCCACATAATGGGGCGACCGCCAAACTGGGTGACCACGCGATTGATGCTGCGTGTGCACTTGACGTCATAAACCACATCGGCGCCGGGGTTGCGAGCGAGTATGTCTTTGGCAAATAGCATCAGCAAGCGGTCAGGCCAAATAATTTGGCCGCTATTGGTAACCACGACAAGGCGGTCGCCGTCGCCGTCAAAGGCAACGCCAAAGTCGGCGCCAATTTCTGCCACCTTGTCGATGAGCTGCTGAAGGTTCTCGGGTTTGGTCGGGTCTGGGCCGTGGTTGGGGAAGGTGCCGTCGAGGTCGCAGTTAATGCAGGTTGTTTCACAACCCAGTTCTTCAAATAGCTTGGGGGCCACCTTACCGGTCACGCCATTGCCGGCATCAATCACGATGGACACATCACCGGCGAGGGCGACATCGGCAAAAATAGTGTCGATATAGTCGGCGAGCACATCGTGGCGTTTTTCTTCCCCTTCACCGGAGTAGAATCGGTTTTTCTCGATGCGCTGGCGGATGGCTTGAATATCTTCTTCGGTGCGCGCGCGGCCCTGCATAATGCACTTAAAGCCGTTGTACTCGGGGCCATTGTGGCTGGCGGTGACCATAACGCCAGACTTGCTGCCTTCGAGTGTTTCGGCGGCAAAGTACACGACCGGTGTCGGCACTGTGCCAATATTAATCACATTACAGCCAGTGCTGAGAATGCCGCGTACCAAGTACTCGGTCAGAATGGGGCTGTGGGTACGTGCATCGCGGCCGACAATTAGCGCCTCTTCGCCGAGATCGAGCGCTTCACTGCCGAGTGCCTGGCCAATAAAGTAGGCGACTTCGTTGGTGATGTCTTTTTCAACCAAGCCGCGAATATCGTACGCTCGGAAAATATGCGCGGGCACGGCGTTTTGAATGGCTTCGGCGGCCTCTTCGACGTCGGTGTTATCGGGCTGCGTCTCTTCGCTGTTCGTTTCATCAAAGCCGAGTAAATCGTCGTCTTCATCGATGTTGATATCTAAAATATCGGCATTAAGGTTTGAATAGCTGGCTTCATGTTGGTTGTGCTCCTGCCCCACTTGGCCCATGCGCTGGTAGGTTTTGGCGATGGCTTGACGTTGGCGTTCATCGCGCCGACCAACAAACAGTCCAATCATCACGGCACCGGTAATGCCCACCAGCCAGGTAATGCCAGCGCCGATGGCAAAAATTAGCCAGTTAGTGTGTATTGAGCGCGATACTTTTTCTGAGGGTATGTATTCAATCGACCAAGGCGTGCCGCCAATTTTCTCGCTAACGGTAGTCTCTGACGCGCCCGCGCCGGTTGAGTGCAGGCGGTGCTGACCGCCTTGGTAACTCTGTATAAAGGTGAATTGACCTTCGCCTGCAAGCCCATCGGCCATGGCCTCAAAGGTGCTGTCGAGGCTGGCAGTGATTAGCAAGGTGCCGACCACGGGTTTGGTGGTATCGGTAGGGATAGGGATGGCAAAGTTAAGGCGCCAGCCTTGTTTTAGCTTAACGGCCTCGGGCTCTACGTTGACTCGGGCCTCGACCTGCTTGATCATTTCTAGCTCGGAAAAGCGCAATGGCAGTTCCGCATCCAAGTTGAGTTTGGCTTTGCCGCGCGGTATCAAGCGCACGCCCTCCGCCTGCGGAAAGTTATTTTTAATACTCAGGCGAATACTGCGCAGCTGGAGCTGATCCTCTTTGGCGAGCGCGTCTTCGAGCTGAGGGCTTTGACCAAAAAAGGCGACTTTTTTACGCAAGCTTAATAGGTGAGTATTAACATTGGAAACCGCTTTCTCGAGGTTTTGCTGGGTAAATTCTTTAAATTGGTGTCGCTGTTCGTCAACTACCAGCGTGCTCCAAAGGTAGTAAGTGATTGCGCAGCACAGTAGGCCGGCCACCAACAAACAGCTACTCAACCAGGCCTTGACGGGTGATCGGCTGAAAAAACCTTGGGCGGGTTTGGGCGCAGTGGATATCTTCGCTTTCATGGGCGTTTAGAGGCTCGTTATGTTGAGTGGGGCGCGGTTTGGTATCGCTTGTGCTATCAAGCTAATGAGTTGCGCTGCCAGGGCCTGTTTTGTGTTTTCCGGCAAGCTGCGGGGTTCAGCATCGCTCGAAGCGTTATTGTAGATCACGGTGACGGCGTTGTTGTCGCCATTGAAGCCGATGCTGGGGTCTGAAACGTCATTGGCAATAATCATGTCTAAGCCTTTGCGTTGCAGCTTGCTTTTGGCGTAGCCAATAACATCGTGTGTTTCGGCGGCGAAACCGACCACCCAAGGCTTTGGGTTCAGTTGCGCAACGTCAGCGACGATATCGGGGTTTTTGATCAACTCGATTTGCATACTGGCAGCGGCCCCTTTTTTTATTTTTTGCTTGGCGACCGTATGGGGGCGAAAGTCGGCAACCGCTGCAGCGCCGATAAAAATATCGCACTGGCGCGCGGCGTCGAGGCTGGCCGCGTGCATTTCCTGCGCGCTGACCACATCGATGCGTGTGATATTGCTGGGCGCCACTTGCTGTGTCGGCCCGCAAATCAAGGTCACCTGTGCCCCGGCACTAGCCGCCGCCTCAGCCAGCGCAAAGCCCATTTTCCCCGAGCTCTGGTTGCTGAGGTAGCGCACCGGATCGATGGCTTCGCGCGTAGGCCCTGCGGTGATAACCACCTTTTTACCCGCCAGCGGCCCGCTATGCGATGGTGTCACCGTAATACTCACACCTGCCCACTGCACGACACAATCGGTCAGTGCGTGTGGTTCGAGCATTCTGCCCTGCCCATTATCACCGCACGCTTGCTCGCCAGTGGCAGGGCCCCACAGCAAAAAATGTGGATATGTCGCAATTTTCGCCAAGTTGGCCTGCGTTATTGGGTTGTGCCACATGGCTTGGTTCATCGCGGGCGCCAGTGCGATAGGGGCTTCGGTGGCCAAGCAAATGGTGGTCAATAAATCGTTGGCAAAACCATGCACGACGCGCGCCAAGAAGTCTGCGCTGGCTGGGGCCACGACGACCAAATCGGCCCAGCGCGCCAGTTCAATGTGGCCCATGCCGGCTTCTGCGGTGGGGTCAAGCAGCTGAGTTCTAACCGGGTTGCCGGATACCGCTTGCAATGTCAGTGGTGTAATAAAGGCTTCAGCGGCAGGGGTCATCACAACTTGAACATTCGCGCCTTGCTTCTTAAGTAGGCGGGTGAGTTCGGCACATTTATAAGCGGCGATACCGCCGGTAATGCCGAGTAAAATATTTTTGTTGTCGAGTTTGTTCATTTGCACATTGGTGCCCCTGTCAATGGGCGGCTAAGATAACAAATATAGGTCGTATTCACCAAAGAACTTGCGCAATTGCGCGCAACTGGCGGCGAAATTGCCTTCTGTGCAGCAGATGCGTGAGCGCACGTTAACTTAACAGGGAGTGAAGGCATGGCAATTACCGATTGGCCCGCGGGCGAGCGCCCGCGGGAAAAACTATTGCAGCGTGGTGCGGGCGCATTGAGCGATGCAGAATTACTAGCAATTTTTTTGCGCACCGGTGTCGCGGGTAAGAGTGCGGTGGACCTGGCCAGAGAGCTGCTCGTGCACTTCGGCAGTTTAAGGGGCTTGTTGTCGGCCTCGCAAAAGGACTTTTGTGGCGCTTTAGGTTTGGGGGCGGCTAAATACTGTCAGCTGCAGGCGGTGCTCGAAATGGCCTCTCGCCACACTGCCGAGGCGCTAACACAAGCCTGTGTGCTCGACAACGCCGCGCTGGTTAAGCGCCTGGCCAAGTCGCGCCTCGGGTGTTTTGAGCACGAAGTATTCGCGGTATTCTTTCTGGATTCTCAGCATCAGCTCGTCAGCTTTGAAGTGCTGTTTCGCGGCTCTTTGACGAGTGCTAGTGTGCACCCGCGCGAAATAGTTAAACGGGCGCTTACGTTGAACGCCGGCGCGGTCATTTTGGCGCACAATCACCCCTCTGGTGTCGCCACCCCGAGCGATTCGGATCGCGACATTACTCAAACGGTGATGTCGGCCTTGGCCCTTATTGATGTGCGCGTGCTCGATCACATTGTGGTGGGAGCATCAGAACCCTTTTCATTTTGCGAACACGGCATGATTTAGCGGTAAATAAAGAGAAAATGTTTGCTTGAGAGGGGCGCTTCTGGTATAAAACGCGCCTCTTTTCGGCCAGCCCATGGGTTTGCTTGTTTTTTGTTCAGGCTTCATCGCAATTTGTGGTGTGTGCGTGGCGTGTAAGCGTACGCGGTGAACGAAACTGGAGTTTGGTAGCCCTTGCCGTTGTGGTAATGACTATTAAAGACCCACAGTATTCTATCGCGCAAGCACCAGAGTACGTCCGACATTTGTGGCCTCCTGATGGTGCTGTACAGCTTTAGCTGTAGAGGGCTTGGGCGGTCTAAAACGATATTTACGATTTAACGATCTTTACGATTCAAAGAGGCAGAGCAATGTCTAAAGTATGTCAAGTTACGGGTAAGCGCCCAGTAACCGGTAACAACGTTTCTCACGCAAAAAACCACACCAAGCGTCGTTTTTTGCCTAACTTGCACTCTCACCGCTTTTGGGTTGAGTCAGAGAAGCGCTTCGTAAAATTGCGCCTTACCTCTAAAGGTATGCGCATTATTGATAAAAAAGGCATCGACCAAGTGTTGGTTGATCTTCGCGCTCGCGGCGAAAAAATCTAATAACGGCATTTCTTGCTCGAATACAGCTAAGAGGAATCTATCATGCGTGACAAAATCCGTTTGAATTCAAGTGCCGGCACCGGACACTTCTACACCACTACAAAAAATAAGCGCAACATGCCTGAGAAAATGGAAATCAAAAAATTTGATCCCGTTGTTCGCAAGCACGTTATGTACAAAGAAGGCAAAATTAAGTAAGTCGTTAACCCGCTTGCTTTGCCTCGAAACCCAGCCTAGCGCTGGGTTTTTTCGTTGTGGTGTTCGGTTTTTCGGAGCTATTGCGCTAAATGTAAATAGACCGCTTGAAAGTGCGCTGTTGGATGGCTTGCTGGGCACGGAAGCGCCGGCTCGTGCACGGTATGCAGGTGTCATTAACTTAGTGGCAGCCGATGATTTTTCTGGGCTCGCTCAAGCCAGTCCATGGGCGCTCCACACCCGCTCCCGGCGCGTGATGGTCCTGAAAAATCACAGCCTACCACTTATTTGCCTTGAGCTAATGCGTTGGCAAGGATGCACAGGGTAGTGCAACGCATCGGGGCAGGAGCACAGTATCGATGAGAAGCTTGCCGAGAGCGCCTGAATAGTGACCATGCTTTGGCAGGATAGCCAAAGGTGGCCATCGCGTGGAGCGAGATGTTGACAAGGCGCGAACAGCCTAGAAACTAATTAGCCAATGCCTACTTTAACGAGCCACAGAATAGTTACAGAGATTTTAGTATGCCCGAGTTACCCGAGGTCGAAACAACTTGCCGAGGCATTCGCCCGCATGTGGAAGGTTTAAAGGTCTCTCAGGTGGTGGTGCGCAACTCGCGTCTGCGCTGGCCGGTCGATGCGGGGCTCGAAACTTACCTGAAAGGCGCTGCGCTACTGCGCGTTACGCGCCGCGCCAAGTATTTGTTGCTGCAGTTTGAATCGGGCGTGTTGCTGGTTCATTTGGGCATGTCCGGTAGCTTGCGCGTGGTCGAGCCAACGGCTGCCCCTGGCAAGCACGACCATATCGACCTGGTGTTTGCAGGTGGTGTGGCACTGCGCTACAACGACCCTCGTCGTTTTGGTGCATTTGTATGGCATGCCGAAGCCTCAAGCGTCGCCATGCACGCGCTGCTGGCGCACTTGGGGCCCGAGCCGCTCGGCGACGACTTCTCGGGCGATTACCTGTATCGCGTGTCGCGCAATAAAAAGCTTGCGCTTAAAAGCTTTATTATGGATGCCAAAGTCGTTGTTGGGGTTGGGAATATCTATGCTAACGAGGCATTGTTCGCCGCCCAATTACATCCTTTAAAGGAGGCGAGCAAGCTCACGCGGCCGAAGGCGGCGCGCCTAGTGGCCGAAATTAAGGCCGTGCTCGCCCACGCCATTGCGCGCGGTGGCACCACCTTGCGCGATTTTGTCGGCGGTGATGGCAAACCGGGTTATTTTGCCCAAGAGCTCAATGTTTACGGCCATGGCGGCAAGCCCTGTCGGGCGTGCGGTAAAGCACTAACCGAAAAACGCCTGCAGAATCGTACAACGGTGTATTGCTGTGCCTGCCAGAAGTAAACACCTGTGCTAGACTGCGCCGCCTTAATTTCCATGAAAATACAACTGAATACTCAACAAAAGGTGCGCAGCAGATATGTCTGATTTTTCAACAACAGAAAAGAAAGTAAGCTACGGTATTGGCCGTCAGTTAGGTGACCAACTATTGGCTAACCCCTTCGACGGTATGGATATCGCGGCTGTATCTGCCGGCTTAAAAGACGCCTTTGAAGGCGCCGAATTTGCGGTGTCACGCGAAGACCTCGATGTGGCCTTCAAAGAAATTAGCGCCCGCATTCAAGCCGAACGCGCTGAAAAATCCAAAGAACAAGCCGCTGCAGGCGAAGCCTTTTTGGCTGAAAATGCCAAAAATGAAGGTGTTGTGGTATTGGAATCTGGCCTGCAGTACCAAGTGCTGACCGACGGCACCGGCGACAAACCTAGCAAAAGCTCTACGGTCCGCACCCATTATCACGGCACCTTGATCGACGGCAGCGTATTCGATAGCTCTGTCGAGCGCGGTCAGCCTGCTGAATTCCGCGTTGACGGTGTGATTGCCGGTTGGACCGAAGCCTTGCAATTAATGCCTGCCGGCTCGAAATGGCGTTTATTTATTCCGCACAACCTCGCATACGGTGAGCGCGGCGCCGGCGGCGCAATTGCCCCGTACGCAGCGTTGGTTTTTGATGTAGAACTTATTGATATCGTGGCCTAACTGATATGTGGTTTAAAAACCTGCGTTTGTATCGCTTAACGGAGGCGTTTAAAACGTCTCCTGAAGAGTTAAACGAAAAACTCGGTGAGCATGTGTTTAATCCGTGCGGCAAGTTGGACCTCAAGCGCCAAGGTTTTGTGCCACCGCTTGGCCGTCATTCCGATTTGCTGGTGCACGCCATTCCCGGCTACATTATGGTCGCGCTTAAGCGGCAGGAAAAAATATTGCCCGGCGGCGTGGTGCGCGAAGCCTTGGAAGAAAAGGTGCAGCAAATTAGCGAGCAAGAGGGGCGCCGAGTCAGTCGCAAAGAGCGCGACGGCCTCAAAGATGAGCTGATCTTCGAATTGCTGCCCAAAGCCTTTGTGAAAAACGCCACAGATTTTGCCTATATTGCGCCCGTACAGGGCTATATCGTCGTCAATGCCGGTTCGGCTGGGCGCGCGGAGGAGTTGCTGTCCGCTTTGCGCGAGGCGCTAGGCTCACTGCCTTGTATTCCCGTGTCGGCCAAAACGCCGGTTCCGCAGGTGCTTACGCGCTGGTTGCTCGAGCAACCAGAGGCGGGCTTTGAGCTCGGCGAAGAGTGCGAACTGAAAGCCGCGAAAGACGAGCGCGTGGTGCGCTGTAAAAAGCAAGATCTCACCGCCGATGAAGTGCTCAGTCACATTCACACTGGCATGGTCGTTAGCAAGCTGGCATTTAACTGGAAGGATACCATTACCGGTGTTATCGAAGAAGATCTCGCCATTAAGCGCCTGCGCTTTGGTGACGAAATCAAGGATAAGGCGGCCGACGCCCACCCAGAGACCGCCGCCGAAGAGTTCGATACGGAGTTTGCGGTAATGACGCTTGAAATGAAAAGCTTTATCGAAGCGTTGGCGCAAGCCTTCGGTTTTGCGGAGGCTTAACGGAAATGTGGTGTGCTGTCTTAGCGAGTAAGACCGTAAAAGCAAATAGCGCTAAGGCTCTTGCCCTGGTGCTACTGCAGGCAGCGGTAGCGTTGTCGGGCTCAGCCGCGGCTGATGTTGCTGTGCCAACCCCCGCTCAGGCGGCAACCCCCAAAACGCTGCAGCCCACCTCAACAGCCTTAACAAAGCGTGTTATTGCGCCTGAAGATACCGCCGCAGCGCGTTTGCTGGGGCGCGTGTTAGATACCTACGTGCCCAAGGTCCTGTTTGAAGAAAAGGACGTACCTTGGCTTGGTGGCAAGCGCAGCATTAAAATTACCAAAGCGGGGCCGGCCAAGCTAACCAGCGATGCCGATACCATCACTATTGCGTTTCCGTTAACCACTGCGCTCGCCGGCAATATCAATAAAGATATGGTGCTGATGCAAATTAATGCCACCTGTCGGGCAAGTTTTACGGCACCCGCGCAAATTGTGTTGCGGGTTGACTTCGCCAAAACGCCGCTCAAGGTCAATGCCTTGATTAACGTACAAGCACCGCCGGTGATGGCCGATTGTGAAGGCTACCAACTGCCTGTGCAACCACTACTACAAGCGGTGATTGAGCAACAAAAGCCAACTTGGCAAAATGACATACAACAACAAATCGCCGACGGCCTGATGGTGCTCGGTATATAACAATCGATAGATCTCTTTTTGAGGGGAAGTCGCGATGCAAAACCTTCAGCGTTATGCAACGAATATTCGTAACCACTATTTGAATATTTATTTAGATGCGATTGCAGCGTTTAAAAATACCCACGCCCAGCCAGATGTTGAAGCGCTGGCAAGTGTCGACGGCATTCAAGGGCAGCCGGAAATATTCCGCTGGCGCCGGTTTGATTTGGTTGATCACGCGACCAAGCCGCCGCAGATTGCCAATTTTAACCCCGAAACTCACGTTTCCTTCGAGCCGCAGAGCTTTACTTGGCAAAAGAAAATGAAGGTCCGGCTCGAGCCCATCGCGTGGAATAATGTCGAGTTCGAGTGTACCGAGCTAAACATGCAAAAGTCGCAACTCGAGCATTGGTCGATTCGTTGGCTAGACCCACAAAATAAACGCGAAGTGGACAACCACGGCATTGGTGGTCGCATTCACGCGGTGAGCTATCCCGTCAAAAAGGTGAATCGGCACGTGTTTGCGGTCGATTTTGGCTCGGCACCCGTGCAAGCGTTTCAAGAGTTACTGCAGGTGTTAATGCTGGCCGGTACGAAGAAAGTGCGCATTCGCACAGCCCGCTTGCGCCAAAGCGAAAAGCGAGAGGTTGCATCCTCTGAATCTTAGATCATAGGGGCGTTGCACTAAAATAGCTCGACGTCCTGACTAACCCCATGGCTCTTGGTGGCCGTTGAGGTTAGGTTTTCCTCGATAATTCGCGTTTGCTCTGCGCTGAGTATTTGCAGCAGTTTTACCATGGTATTTAACGCGTGCTCAACGGAATCGACACTGTTAGCTTCGTCGTGTAGGCGGTTGGCGGCGCGGTCGACTTGCTTCAGCACGTAGTCTTCCTGATCTCCCTCTAGCCCTAATTTGTGCAGCTGCAGGCTTAGTTCTGTGGTTAAGTCGAGCATAATCGCCCGTACATTGGCTTGGTTCTGGCTAACCGTTGCCGACACGTGTTGCAAGAGTTTTTCCAGTCCCACGGCGCTGCGCGTTAGGTGCTCGTTTTGCGATTTAAGCGCCATTTCGGCATCTAAAATGCGCACCTTGGCATCGCAGGCGCCCAGTACAAACGGCAGCGTATCTTTAATTCTGCCGTAACGTGGACGATCCTCTAAGGGCATGTTTTTAACCAGTAGCGCCACCTGAGGGTAATTAACCAGCGTTCGGCAGCCAAAATCAACAAAGCGTTGCTCGCTGTGCATCATTTTTATGAGGTCTTCCTCGATGGGGCTGACGCGCACGGCGTTGCTGCCGTAAAACTGCACGCCCGCCTTGGTGGCAAACATCACCGAGCACTTCAGGCCCAGCTCGACGGTGACCTCCAAAAGCGCTTGGGCTAGCGTATCTTTGTGGCGAATACTGTAAGAGTGCTCCACAAAACGCACCGCTTTGCCTAACTCAAAGCTGGTACTCATTGCCTCTAAAGCTGTTTGCTCGGCCTGCCAAGCGTTTTGCGACAGGTTGGCTCGCTTAGTGTAAATATCGGTGACTTTGCTGAGTTTTTGCTGCAGAAACTCCGGCTCGCACGGCTTGATAAGGTAATCATCGGCGCCCACTTCAAAACCGAGCATGCGCTCGCGCAGCGAGCTTTTACCCGACAAAAATACCACCGGAATGTGGCGTGTGGATTCCTGATGTTTAAGCTGATCGCACACTTCGTAACCGTTCTGGCCCGGCATCTCGACATCGAGCAAGATGATGTCTGGCTTCCAGCTGTTGGCGACTCTTAGGCCCATAGCGCCATTGTCGGCGGTGCGCGTCTGGTAGTGTTTGCACAGGCTGCGACTCAGCACATTTTGGGTGAAGCGGTCATCGTCGATGATTAATACACGGTTCATGGTGATTTATCGCGTTAGAAAAGGCTGTTCTTTTACTTTAGTTGAGCCTGCGCGCAAGCGTGCGCCCCTAAGGCCTGATCCGCGAGAGGAAGTTAGAAGAAATTAGAATAAAAAGTGGTGGTAATGGCGGAGTTTACCGAGCCATTTGACGGTATCCGAGTGGGGCGACGAGGGTAAAGGTGCTCTAGGCCGCTCGAGCTGTCCCTAGGCGCTATACAAGTTTTCCTACACTTGAATGCCTAGAGCACCTTTACGCTCATCGCT
>DATBNJ010000268.1:0-3610 GCA_036554385.1 Marinagarivorans sp.
TGGGAAAGCACACTCCGCGCCATGACTTTCAACAATCGCCAGAATTTTCAACATGACATCTTGTTTAATTTCGTGAAATTCAATCCACGCCGTCGTCTTGGTGAAGGTGTAAATAAAGAAATCGAGTGAGCTGGCATTAAACGCATTAAAATTCACTATCATCGTTTGATCCTGTGCAATATCAGGATGCGCTTGCAGCATGGCTTTAACCTCGGCAACAATCGCCGCCATTTTGCCGCCATCGCCGTAACGAATACCGACGGTCTCATAGATGCGACGATTAAGCATGCGCGACGGATTTTCTACCGAAATTTGTGCGAATGTGGCATTGGGAACATACAAGGGCCGTTTATCAAACGTGCGAATACGGGTGAGCCGCCAGCCGATATCCTCGACCGTGCCTTCGATGTTTTTATCCGGCGAACGCACCCAATCACCTACCACAAAAGGCCTATCGAGATAAATCATCAAGCCGCCAAAAAAATTAGCCAGTAAATCTTTGGCAGCAAAGCCGACGGCAATACCGCCGATACCACCAAACGCCAATACGCCCGAAATGCTGTAGCCCAGTGACTGTAGCATCACCAATAACGAGGTAATAATGGTCGACACACGCAGCAACTTACCGACCGCCATTGCGGTGGTTGGGTCCATTGGCTTGCGGGTATATTCCGGGTCCATTAAATTGATTTCGGCCCGCTTAATAAAGCTCACCACAAACCACATAATAATAAGTATCGAAGCTACCGTGCGCACCGGCGATATCATCGACAGCACGCTGACATCCGTTTGTGCCGCCGCAATGCCAGTGGCATAAGACAAACCCAGCACCCACACCATCCATTTTGCGGGGCGTTGCAAGGATTCAAACAGCGCATCATCCCATAAGCTTTTTGTGGTACCACTACGAACAACCAGTTTATTGAGGGCTCGGCTGACCACAAAGGCCGCAATTAAAGTGACGGTTACCACCAAAAAAACTTCAACTACCCACAAATAGTCGCGCGCGACAAATTGCTCCAACCAAGCTTGCACTTGTTTCAATTCCATAGCGTGGCTCCCCCTAGAGCCGTCAATAGTGTTACAAAGAAGCCGATTTTTTATAGGCGATCATTTAATGCTTGCAATGCCGCATGGGTTTGCCGCCAATTTGCACTGGCACGCAAAGTTTGCCAATTAAAGCCCGTTTGGGTGCGCGCTTGTTCGGCACTTAACGCGCGCAACGGAGTTTCATCCGCTCGAATATTGTGTTGCTCAAAACCTTCGATCAACGCGATGGCATCGTCTGGTTGATTGCACATTAACACCATCGAGCAGCCCGCCGAGCGTGCGGCGAGGCCTCTTTCAACTGGATCACCTGCGATTTTCGCCGCCGCCATCGACAAATCATCACTAAAAATGGCGCCACTAAACGCAAGTTTTGCGCGCAAAATAGTCTGCAACCAGATGCGGCAAAAACCCACCGGCGAGTCACTCACACACGGAAAGATCACATGCGCGGGCATTATGCCGTGCAGCTGTGACGCTAATTCGGCAAAAGGCTGTAAATCAGTCGCTTCAATATCGGCAAACTCGCGCTCGTCCACGGCGGTTTCCACGTGGGTATCGCCCGTTACACCGCCGTGCCCGGGAAAATGCTTGCCGACGGCCGGCATGCCCGCCGCGGCTAAACCGGCTAAAAAAGCTTTTCCGTGTTGAATAATTTCCCGTGGCGATTCGGCAAAGGCTCGGTCGCCAATCACATGGCTTTCGGGGTTAAAGCGATCGAGCACTGGCGCAAAAGTAAAGTCAATGCCCGCGGCCATTAGCTCTTGCGCCATTAACCTTGCCGTTTGCGGCAGCAATTGGGGCGCCCGCGAGGCCAGCTCGTACATTGCTGGAATGCGGGTAAACCCCTCACGAAACCGCTGCACACGACCGCCCTCGTGATCTACCGCAATTAAAATCGCTTTTTTGCATTCGCGAATTTGGCGGTTGAGCTCGGCTAGCTGTTGCGGGTTATCGTAATTGCGCGCGAATAAAATCACACCGCCGACTTGAGGGTGCGCCAGTACCTCGCGCTCTTCTACCGTTAATGACTGCCCTGCCACATCGAGCATGACCGAACCGAGTACTGACATAACTTTGCCGCCTTTTAGCGTGTGTATTCCATATTGGTCAAGATTATTAAGGCCACAATAATGCCCGTTTAATCGCTCATCGGCTCTGGCGGCTGCTCGCTTTGCAACATGCCAGTCATCGCGGGCACTAGGTACTTGAGCATTTCATCAACGGTGACGTCTTCCGAATTTTTACCCAATAACGCAACAATCGACTCAAAACTCGACAGCGTAAACAGCGATGCCCCCAACATAAAGTTCATGCGCCAGTAAAACTGCATAGGATCTGCGTTGGGCGCCGCGGCTTGCAGTAACTGTGTTAACCGGTCCAAGGTGCTACCAAATCGATCGGCGCAATGCTGGCGCAAATGTTCCTGCGACTGGGTGTAGGCCAAGGTCATTAACCGCGCGAAACGCTCCGGCCTTTCATTGACGATGCGCTGCGTGGAAATAAACGCATCACCTGCCGCTAATAATACATCGCGCACCTTCGGCGAGGTGGAATCGATTTTGTCCAAGTTGTTTTCGAGTGCCTTACAAAAAGGCTCTAAAAAACGGGTAAATACCGCTTGAATCAGCGCCTTTTTAGAACCGAAGTGATAGTTCAC
This sequence comes from Marinagarivorans sp., assembly GCA_036554385.1. GTDB lineage: Bacteria > Pseudomonadota > Gammaproteobacteria > Pseudomonadales > Cellvibrionaceae > Marinagarivorans. The sequence continues at coordinate 2,708 of DATBNJ010000268.1, forward strand.
TGCTGCTAAATTGACATCCGCCATACTGGTAATGGTACGCAGCGATGTTTCCGCAAAACCGCGTTCGGCAAATAACACCGTAGCGGAATGTAAAATTTTATCGACCGTCTCGCTATTGGCCATTCTAACCTCCTTTACACCTTATCGAGGGCCCGCCCCACATTTGGCGTGTGATAACTAATGAATTAAAGCGCTGCTATTAACCAAGCCAATTGACGGTAAAACCCTAAAACTTACGGGCTCGCATCAACCTATTGGCCACCGTATTTTGGGGTTATTAGGTACTTGTTAACGCCTCAAGCTCTTCACTTTTCAGCATCCATTCTTCTTCACACATCTCCAATTTCTGACGGATGTCAGCTTGGCGCTTTAACGCCGTTGTTAACAGGTCGCCGCCGACCGAATACAGCTCTGGATCGGCTAGCTCAGTTTCCACTTGACTCAGCTTTTGCTGCAGTTGATCGATGTCTTTCTCGAGCTTTTTAACCGCATTGCTCAGCGGTTTTAATTGCGCCCTAATCACTGCATTATTTTTGCGTTCGTCTTTTTTGGTTGCTTTATCGGCACTGCTCGATGTTTTAGCGTCGGGATCAGTCGTGCCATTAGAACCGGTATTTTTATTGGCTAGCCATTGCTCGTAATCGTGTAAATCGCCGTCAAACAACGCAACTTTGCCGCCATCAACCAATAAAAACTCTTCCACGGAATTTCGCAGCAAGTGGCGGTCGTGGGATACTAAAACAACGGCCCCGTCAAAGCTTTGCAACGCTAAGGTCAACGCGTGACGGACTTCTAAGTCGAGGTGGTTGGTAGGCTCATCAAGCAATAACAGGTTAGGTTTTTGCCAAGCCACAATGGCCATTGCTAGGCGCGCTTTTTCACCGCCGGAAAAATGCCGAATGG
>DATBNJ010000276.1:0-15835 GCA_036554385.1 Marinagarivorans sp.
CCAAGACCAAAAGCTTGTCGCCTTGCAAAATACCTTGATCCATATTTCCATGGCGTTGGTGCAATCGGGTGTGATTGACGAGGTCAGTGTTAAATGGCTAAACCATGTCAAAAAAGAAGCCTTGGTCCATGCTTTTTCGGAGATCGAGCAGAGCTTTTTAATGATTCGTGAAGTGTCTTTCCATATCGAGCGTTTTAAGTCGCACTTGCAGTGGTACATTGATGGTGTTCGTTGCGATAAAACTAAGCAGATACTTGCCGAAATGCGCGATCATCTGATGTTGATTCCAAGTTTAGATCTAAGCCGCTACAGTTGTTGGCAGGGTTGCGATAAAGCAGCATCCTAAACGCGGGCGAGTTTTGCCAATGTCGTAATTGCGTGCGTTGCCCGTTCTTACGTTGGGCGCTAGTGCTTAATTGTCCGTGTTAGGCAATGCGGAAAAAACTAATAAGCTTGATCAGTTCTTCAGCCTGATCGGTCATGCTTTTGCTGGCCGCCGACGCTTCTTCAACCATGGCGGCATTTTGCTGCGTCATGGTATCCATTTGTGTGACGGTAGTATTGACTTGTTGAATGCCTGTGGCTTGCTCCTGTGAAGCTGCGTTAATTTTGGTAACTAGGTCTGATACCGCTTTAATAGCTTCGACAATTTCAGTAAGCGTTTTACCGGATTTGTTGGCAAGTTCAGTTCCGTCGGCAACCTTTTCCACGCTATCGTTAATTAAGCCTTTGATCTGTTTGGCGGCAGCTGCACTGCGCTGTGCTAAGTTGCGTACCTCACCGGCGACCACGGCAAAGCCGCGACCTTGCTCGCCTGCGCGGGCCGCTTCAACGGCGGCGTTTAAGGCTAGTAAGTTTGTTTGAAAGGCAATTTCGTCTATCACGCTGATAATGTCAGATATTTTTTTGCTGGCGATTTCAATTTCCGCCATGGCATTGATGGTGTTGTTAATAACGGCACCACCTAACTGGGCTTTTTCAGTGGCCGCAATTGCGAGTTTATTTGCTGTGTTGGCGTTGTTGGCATTTCGTGAAACGGTTGAGGTTAGCTCTTCTACGCTTGCCGCCGTTTCTTCTAGGCTGGCCGCTTGTTCCTCGGTGCGTTGGCTTAAATCAAAAGAACCGCTTTGTACCTCTTGCGCCGACGTGCTCACGTGATTAGAGCGCTCAATGATCTCCTTAAACATTTCGCATAAACGCTGCAGTGTTGAGTTCATCGCTTGCCGTAGTAAGTCGAATTCGCCCTCCATTGTTGTATCGATTGTTTTGGTTAAATCGCCGTCCGATAGTGCAAATAGCGCATCGCTGATGGAGCTAATAGCAAGTTTTCGGTCGGTAATGTCAGTGGCATATTTGACGACTTTTATCGGCTTTCCATTGACGTCGAAAATCGGGTTGTAGGAGGCCTGAATCCAGACAATTTTTCCATTGTTACCAATACGCTTAAATTCGTCGTTGACAAACTGGCCTTGTCGTAGAATCTGCCAGAATTGTGCATATTCTGGGCTTTCTTTGTAATCCTTTTCGACGAATATCGAGTGGTGTTTTCCTTTTATATCGCTGAGCGTATAGCCCATGGTTGATAAAAAGTTTTGGTTGGCTTTGCGTATCGTGCCATCGAGTTCGAACTCAATAACCGCTTGTGCTTTTGAAATCGCCTCCAGTTGGCCGGAAACATCGGCGTTTCGGGCCTTTTCCTGAGTAATATCAGAGGCGTATTTGACGACTTTAAACGGCTTTCCGTTGAGGTCTAAAATGGGATTGTAGGATGCCTGAATCCATACTTCTTTGTTGTGCTTTCCGACTCGCTTAAATTCGCCAGAAATAAACTCGCCAAGATTGAGCTTTTGCCAGAACGCTCGGTAGTCGCTGCTTTGCCGCGCTGTCGCATCAACAAACAAAGAGTGATGCTTGCCTTTTACTTCGTCGAGTGTGTAATTCATGGTGTGTAAAAAGTTATCGTTGGCCTGTATGATCGTTCCATCCATATTAAATTCGATAACCGCCTGCGACTTACTGATTGCCGATATTTGGCCTGAAAAGTCGGCTTGTTTGATCTTATCGTCTGTGACATCAGTGGCGTATTTAACGATTTTAAAGGGGGCGCCTTTGGGGTCTAAAATTGGGTTGTAAGATGCTATTATCCAGACATCCTTACCGCCTTTGGCGATGCGCTTAAATTCACCAGATTGATACTGTCCTTGGCGCAAATTATCCCAGAAACGCCGATAGTCTGGGCTATCGCGTGTTTCGCTATCGACAAATAGGCTGTGGTGTTTTCCCTGAACTTCGTGCAGACTATAATCAACGCAATTTAGAAAATTTTCATTTGCGGTAATGATTGTACCGTCAAGATTAAATTCAATAATCGCTTGTGATTTACCAATGGCTTCTATTTGGCTGGAATAGTCGCTACTTTGCAGCTTTTGAGCGGTGATGTCTGACGCATATTTTACAACTTTTAGTGGTTGTCCATTAGTATCGAGAATTGGATTATAGGAGGCTTGAATCCAAACCTCTTTACCGTTTTTGTCAATGCGCATGAATTCGCCGGATTCAAAGGTCCCAGCGCCGAGCCTTTTCCAGAAGTCGTGATATTCATCGGATTGTGCATGCTCGGGGCTTACAAATAACCGGTGATGCTTGCCTTTTATTTCAGCCAAGCTGTAGCCCATTGTTGCCAAAAAATTTTTATTGGCGCTTAAAATATTCCCTCGGGTATCAAACTCGATCACTGCCAGCGAGCGATTAATGGCCGATATTTGCCCGCTATAATCGGTGCTTTGCATTTTTTCCTGGGTAATATCGGTAGCGAACTTAATAACCTTATAAACGCGATTTTCTTGATCCATTAAGGGGTTGTAAGTTGCTTGCAGCCAAATTTCTTGTCCGCTTTTGTTAAAACGTTTGAATTCGCCTTGGGTAAATTCACCTCGATTTAGTCGTTGCCAAAATTGTTGGTATTGCGCGCTATTTTTGGTTTTCTCATCAACAAATACTGAGTGATGCTTGCCGGCTAACTCGGGGAGGCTGTAGCCCACCGTCTTTAAAAAGTTATTGTTGGCGGTAATGATCGTGCCGTCCGGCTGGAACTCTATGGTCGCTAGTGATTTATCAATGGCCTCGAGCTTGGCGGTCATGTCCTTAAATTGGCGGGTATGATCGTCTTGAGCGGCGGTTCTCGATGGAAGAAATAGGTGTAGCATAACGGGTCCCTAGGCGAGCAGATAGAGTAATACCTGTTGAGTATAGGTAACTGCGTCGAAGGTGCTGCCTGATTTTTCGGCTGTTTATATTAATAAGCAATATCTACATGCGTACTTATTGTCTTTAGGGCTGTAAGTAGAGCCCAAAATGGTGGCGCCTTAATCCTTAACGATAACGTAACTGCTCCCCCCCCCAAAAAAAAGAAGCCAAGTTTTCCGGCCGATTCTAGGTGCGATTTTTTTGCCTTTTGCTTTTGCAACAACGAATCACAAGCACGGGTTACCCCAAAGCAGGGTAGTGGTCGAACGCAAGAGAGGGGAAATGACAAAATGACAATGCTAAAAAGCGGTTACGCAAAAAGTTCGGCACGTTAACCTTGAGGTGTAGATCGCGTCACGTTTTGCTTTGTTGTTGGTCTCATAGGCTATGAGCAAGGCAGGCTGGTTTTAGTTGGCTGCTGGCATCAAAAAAATCAGGGCTTAAATTTTGTGACGTTCCCTTGTGACGAGTCGGATATTGCGATTCAGCAATGCGCCGCTCGTGGCATTATCGAATTAAAACCGGCTTTATGGTATTGGGTTGATCTAGTTAAAAATTGCTTAGCAAATTGCGAATAACTTGTGACTCCACTCTCAAATCGGCTGTTTGCCCTATGCTTTTTTATTGCGTTATTCCGTAGGATGAATATCAGTCCGGGGGCTTTTGAACACTCATAAATATCGATTTTTTTAGAATTCTTTTTTTGTGAGTTTTTCCCCCAGTTATGCATAGCCTTTTAAAAAAGGTTTTCGATAATAAATGCCCACAGTGGCAGTTAACTCCCAGAGGATTTCCATGAAACAAGGTCTTTCGCAGTGGTCTTTAACCCTTTTTAAAGGAGTTGGGGCAAGCGCATTAGCCATGGCAATAGCGGGTTGTGTCGGCACGCCAGGCACTTCGAGTTCTTCAGAGCAGCAAACACAAAGCTCTACCCCGGCTATTTCGTCTTCATCCGTAACGAATACAAGTAGCAGTGCTGCTCCGGTGCCCTCGTCCAGTTCGGTACCCGCCTCGAGTTCTGAGCCGACGCAATCGTCTTCGGCGCCTAATACTGGCGGCGATCAAGCGGCGGTTGATATTGTCGATCCCGCCAAATACGACGGCGACATTCCGTTAACGCAAGCCGCTGTTGGCACGCCCGGTGCACCGCTGCAAACGGATGGCAACCCGTTTGCCGATTCTTATTTTTATTTGAGTCCAGATATTAAAACGATGATGGACTACTCGTTGGAATTGGTTGAAAACAACGAGGAGCCTTTGCTTGGCAATCTCTCCGCGGCTGAACGTGAAGAATGGGTCAATAAAATTAAATATGTTCAGCGCCAACCTTCTGCGGTATGGATGGACTCGATTGCAACCATCGCCGGCGACCCTGAAGCCGGTCGACGTTCGTTGGTCGGCCATTTGGAGGCGGCTGTTGCGCAACAAGAATTCTTTGCACAAGAAGATGGGCAAGTGTCGCCCATGACCGTAGTAGTCATTATTTATAACTTGCCCGATCGCGATTGCGCCGCTTTTGCGTCGAACGGTCAGTTGTACGAAGTTGGGAAGCCCGGCGTCGATCACGATATGCTCGATGGCATTAACCGGTACCGCGAGGAATATCTGGGCCCTATTTTAGACGCCTTTACAGCCAAACCCGAGTTTGCAAATCTGCGCATTGTGGCCATGTTGGAGCCAGACTCTTATCCCAACATGACTACCAATACTATCCTGAACCCCGATGGCCCGGCGCTTCAGTGGCCGGCACTGACGTCTGCTGATGGCGAAACCTACTGCGATATGTTGTTATCGAAATACTCGGCACCCGGGCTCGAGTCTGGCTTGGGTGTATACGGGCACGGCTTGCAAATTGCGATTGAAGAGCTGGCCAAAATTGATAATACCTATACTTATCTCGATATTGCACACGCCGGTTGGTTAGGCTGGGATGGCAATCTGGAGCGCGGTGTTGAAGGCTTTATTAAACTTATCGATGGTGCCAATACCGATGGTATCAGCGGCTTTAGTAAGGTTCGCGGCTTTGCATCTAATACGTCGGGTTATACGCCGGTTGAAGAACCCGCGATCTCCAACGCCGATGGCGATAAAATGAACCTTTCAGATTTCTACGAGTGGAACTCAGCGGTCGACGAATTTACCTATATTGATCGCTTTAATGACGCTGTGCGTGCTGCGCAACCCGGGTTCAACCCAGGTTTCATTATCGATACCGCGCGTAACGGTTGGGGGCGTGATGGACGACCTACGCCAGGCGATGCCACTCGCGGAACAGATCTGAGTGAAAAGGTAGACAATCGTGCTCACCGCGGTCACTGGTGTAACGTTGCCGATGCGGGTGTTGGTGAATCGCCCAAGGCTAACCCCGATAGCTCTCGTAGCCATTTGGACGCCTTCTTCTGGATGAAACCACCGGGCGAATCCGACGGTATTTCTTTTGATGTCGCTCAATACCCAGAAGGATCAGCGGCGTATAACAACTTAGACCCAGTGGATAAAGCCGTGGTAGATTCCGCGTCGAATCCCATCTACGACGGTAAAGCCTTGGATACCATGTGCATTCCTGGTGAGATCCGCGATGGTGACAAGGCAACAACGCCAATGCCGTTCCTTTCTCCGCACGCTGGCGGCTGGTTCCATAAACAATTTATCGAGCTGATCGATAACGCCTACCCACCCTTAGGGCAGTCGGACTACTAAACCGCAGTTTTAAGGCTGCACGCTAAAACGGCACCTCTTTAGGTGCCGTTTTTTTTTGCTTTGTGGAGTGACAGTGCTTTAATTGGCGCTTCAAGTCGAGATTATTTAGGTGACAGCCTATTTATATTTGATAATCGTTTATTTTAATGGCGTTTAAACTAACCTTGTGCGCGCACTAATCTACACCTGTTAACTATTGGCGTACCCAGGGTTTTGTCCATGCAGTAGACTCGTGCCCCATAATAAATGCTGCGGCGTTCTTATACGTATGTGGCCACTGCACAAGGGTGATATTTTGTTGGGCAACGAAGCGGTCGACCACCACAAGCGGCGGTTTATAAAAACACTGGCCAACGGCTCTGCGGTAGGGTTAACGGTAACGAGTTTGCCAGCCGTGCTGGCGGGGCAGAGCGCCGAGCAAGAGAGTCTCTTGTCGGCCGGGTACCAGCCTGCGTGGGCACCAGAGCCCGGTAAAGCGGCTTATCGCATTGATGGATTGCCGAAAGTGCTGGGCCAGAAAATCTATGCTCGCGACTTTAGGGCGCGGGACTTTCCCTCGTGGCCAGATAAAGAATACATTGTTCATCCGTTGCGCTGTGATCGGGTAGACAGCCAAGTTGTTAGCTATAACTACGATTGTTTACCGGCCAACTTACAGCCGGTGGCCGTTGTCGATGCCGAGCGACTTAAGGCAGATAATATGAGCCTTGGTGGGGGCATGAGTAAACCCTTCTTTACCCAGCTTAATACCATCCCCGAATATTATGGACAACCTGTTGCCCTGTTAATTTTTAGTGATTTTGATATTTATCGCAAAGCACTAAAAATTTTGCAATTTAATAAAACGTGCATTGAATACGCATTTGTTTCCACATCTCAGCCGGTAAGCGACTACGCGCCTAATACCCATTTGGTACGCGATGCCTCGCAGCATTTTAGTCAAGTTGCATCACCTGATTACGCGACCCGGTACTCTGCGATAGCCAATACGATTCGCAGTGAAATCGCCAATAACAAAAATTGGCGCATCTTCGAGCGGTCTTTTAGAACGCAAGTTATGGACCCCATGTTTATGGAGCCCGAAGCTGGCTTGGCGTGGTACGACGCGAACAACAAAAAATTGCATTTGTTGTTGGGCACACAATCGCCGACCGGCGATATTGAAGGCGCTGCGGAGATTTTTTCAGCGCCCGATTGTGCATTTCCTCTGGCGAGTGATGACAGTGTTGAATTAATATCGTGTTATCCGGGCGGCGGTTTTGGCGGTCGCGATAAGTCGTATTTCACCATGTACCTCGCTATGGCGGCACCTTATGCGAACGGCGCTGTTTTGCGGTGGTCGCACACGCGTTTCGAACAATTTCAGGTGGGTTTAAAAAGGCACAAAACGGATTTTTGGGAACGCTTGGCATTTGATCGATCTGGTGTCATACAGGCTTTGGATTGCGATTTTACAATGAATGGCGGCGGCCGAAAAAATCTGAGCCCTTACGTCGCACAGCTGGCGGCGCTAAGTAGCTTTTGCGCTTATGACATCCCCAAGGCTGTCGCAACGGCTAAGGCCACCAACACGCGCGATATTTTGGGCGGATCTCAGCGTGGTTTTGGTGGGCCTCAAGCCTTTTTAGCCATTGAAACGCTGTTGGACGAAGCGGCAGCGCATTTTAAGCAAAGCCCGTTTGAACTGCGGCGAAAAAATTTATTAACGCCCTCAAGTCACACAATTACCGGTGCACCCATTACCCAAGATTTACAACTGACGGATATTCTCGATCAGCTGGAGTCGCATTCTCTCTGGCAGGCGCGCAGAAAAAGGCAACGGGAGTATCGGCGCAAAGGTCTGCGTTATGGCGTTGGCTTGGCGCTGTCCAACGAAGCCTATGGCACCAGTGGCGACGGCATGTTTGGCGGTGTGCAACTTAATCGCGACGGTACTATCACCGTGCGCACGCCCTATATTGATATGGGCAACGGCGCCGCTACCGCGCTGGGTTTGGCGCCAGCCACCTTTTTAGGGCTAAATGCGAGCGCGATTAAAATGGGCGACGCGGGATACTTTGATGCTTTGGGTTTAACCTCATCGAGCGGCGATGCCGGTAAAAGTAACTACGTATTAAAAGGTTCGGGTTCGGCCAGTGCCTGTCTGGGGGCTTTTTATCAGTATCATGTTGTTGAACAGGCTGGGCTCGCGCTGCTATTAACGTCGGTGGTTCCGGCGGTCGCTCAATTGTTAGGTCGAGAGGTTTTACACACGGATTTACAATGGCAGGACGGCTATTGCATTGTCGGCAATCAAGCGCCGATCGATTGGCGCGATATTGTGGATGTCATTTTTGCTCGACAATTACCGACCTATAACGCCGTGCATGCGTCGTTTGTGGGGCAATTTGCAATGGGTAAATTTCAGTTTCCTTCGTTGGGGGGAGACTCGCCGCCATTAACCTTACCGCTCGATTATATTGCCGCCGGAACAGATGCCAAAAACCTGCAGTCTATTAGGCGTTTGGCGGTCACCAATCCGCCGCCACAAACCGCCAACTATGGCCGTAGCACTTACGCACCTTGTGGTGCGCTCGTTGCTGTGACCGTTAATCCTAAGTCTGGCGAAATAAACGTGCGCGATTGTGTCAGTGTATTAAGCGCTGGCAAACAACATTGCACGGCGTTAATCAGCGGCCAATCTCAAGGCGGTGTTGCCATGGCGATTGGTTATACGTTACTTGAGAATTGCCCCGTAAGTGCTGATGGGCCGGGTAATGGTTTATGGAATTTAAACCGTTACCATCTCGCTAAAATGGCTGACGTACCCAAGCGACAAACGTTAATGATACTGCCACCAGGCAAGGGAGAAACCACGGCGCGCGGTATTGCGGAGGCGGTGATGTGTCCGATTCCTCCGGCAATACTGAATGCCCTCGCGATGGCGACGCGAGGGCATCGATTTACCGAGCTACCGGTCAAAAATAATCATATCCTTGAGGCTTTAGCATGAGCGATAAGCAATCGGCTGTGCAATTTTACGTGAATGATAATCCCGTTTCCGCCAGTGCCGATGACGCCGATATGGCGTTAGTGGATTACCTGCACGAACGCCAAAACTTAACCGGAACAAAGTTTTGTTGCGGTATAGGCATTTGTCGCGCATGTACCGTCGCCGTTCGCAATCAGCAATCTGCGCCGCTGGAAAAACTATTGTCGTGCTCGACGCCGCTCAGTGCAATTAGCGGTAGACGTGTTTATACGGTGGAATCATTAGCACCCAATAGCCATTTAACGCCGCTGCAGCAGGCCTTTCTTAAGCACTTTGCGTTTCAGTGTGGCTATTGCACGCCGGGATTTTTAATGGCTGCGACGGCTTTGCTGGAGCACCTAATGATAACGCAGGTAAAGGAGTCACAGCTTGACGGTTTAATTGAGCAGTGGGTCGGAGGAAATATCTGCCGTTGTACCGGCTATATTCGATACATTGAAGCGATTCGCGAGGTCGCCTTGCCCATCGTGCGTGGCGTTAAGCCGCCTAGCGCTGTTAGCTTACCCCGTTCAACGAGTGAGGTGGGTCGTGGATAATCTTCGCTTTATTTGTCGAAGCGCTTTGTGCCTTGTTTGCATTGTTTTGTCAGGCTGCAGCGAAATGGACGCGAAAAAACCCGCGGGCGAGCCGGAAACGCTATTACAGTACGGCCAAATGTGTCGCGCGTTAATTGGCGAAATTCCCCCATTTAATTGTAATGACGGTGAAACGGTACCCATCACGGTAGATGGCGTTACCCCGAGCGACTACAGCCAAGTGACGACCTGCGACCGGCCTGCAATGCTACCTTACGCAGACGATACCTTTGGCCAGTGCACACCGTTTTCAAAAATATTGGATTTATCATACGATCATGTGCAAATTTCGGCGTTTTGCCGCCGAGAGTACCTGCGCGAGTCTCAAAGCCCCTTTTACGACGAGGTCGATATTATTCTGCACAGCGTGGCGACGGGAGATACCTGTTGGTTTCACGCCGAATCCCCCGACGGAGATAGTCAAGGTTTTAACGCCAGTCGCGTGCCGCCGCCCTACGAAAAAACGCCGCCCAGTGGTCATGTCAGTGCCGAAGATTTTTGGTGGACACCAACGGATACTGCATCAAAGCAATGCGTTAGCTGCCACGACGCCGACCCGTTTATGTACAGCCCTTATATTGGTCAAGTATGGCATAAAGTCCCAACTGACCCTTGGGGCTTTTACAATAATCGCATAGGCTCGGCATTTAATGACTGGCCAATCCCTAAGTCGATTACCACTCGTGATAATACCTGCAACGGTTGTCATCGCATTGGCAATTTAGGCAGTTGTAAGCTCGGCATTATTGCCTCGGCTGCAGGGCGCATACCTATTGCCGGTGCTAATGCGTTAGGCAATAGTTATCCGCTCAATCATTGGATGCCGGCAGATAATTTCCACAGCGAGGCCTTTTGGAGTGAGATCTATGATCAATCGGTCGATGAGTTATTGGCGTGTTGTAGCGACCCGGATCGAGCGGGATGCACGCTAACGCCGCTTGAGGGACGGTGATAGACAGGGGCGCTGTGAATTTGCCTGATAAACTGTGAATTTACCTGATAAGTGGCCGAGCGATTGATAAAGATAGCCAATAGTTCTGGTTTTAAAGGGTACCTTAAATAATGTGCAGCGTGTTGTGGGCAAACCTACAAGTGCGCTAGATTGAAATCGTGCACATTGTTGGGGATTTTTTTAGGGGTGTCTTTTAAAATACGAACTAATTTGAGGCGTTTTTTTGCCTTGATTTTAGTTTTTACTTCAACAGTATATTTTATATTTCATGATGCGTTACTTTTTTGTTAAGTTGTAAGTCTACTCAAAAAAAATTGGGTCATCTGGGGCGTGGGTGCAGGGTCTCACAGGATTGCAGGGTTGCAGGGCTGCAGGTTAAACAGAAGCGAACTGATTTGTCTCGATCTATAAAATAAGCGGTTCCGTGTTTGATGCGCAATAGACATCATAGCGTCACATGGTATGATTTATGTAACTATTCAGCGGCTCGCTAATGTGGGTCTAGTTAATCATTTTCTAGGCCGTTAAAATCTTGTCGACACCTTGCTCAACCGATAACTGCCATTGTTTAGAAAACAATCAGCCAGCACCCTTTAAAACGGTTAATTTTATTTAGCCGAGTGAATTTTATTTAGCTGAATAGTTACGATTTTAATTTATCTACTACTCGTGTTTGCGTGTTTGCGCGTTTGTGTAGCTGCGCTAATCCTACACATTGAGCGGTTGTCTTTCGAGCGCGTTGCTCGTGTCCATGGTAGGCCCGCAATGGGTTTGCTGCATTCGTCGTTAGTGATCGTTTCGCTAGATCGGTCCACGATTTCAAGGGAGAAGTTATGAGTTATCCAAACTCTGATTCGTCGGCTGCAAAGCCATTGCAACCTCAAGCGTTGCCGTTTTCATCAAAGCCGTTGTTGTTTGGCATGTTATCGTGCATTGGTCTATCAGCCGTCGCTCCGGTTGCTATGGCCGATCAGCGCATTATCGAAGAGGTGATTGTGACGGCACAAAAGCGAGAGCAATCGATGCAAGATGTGTCGATTGCGGTCAGTGCCTTTTCCGGTGACGCCATTGAAAAAATGGGCTTTGAAGAGGGGCTCGATATCACCGCTCAAGTGCCCAATATGAATTATTTTGCAATTTTTGGCGAAGCATCGAGCCCGTCGGTGAGCCTGCGCGGCATTAGCCTTGTTAATTTCTCGGATTCCTGGGAGTCCCCTGTCTCTATTTATGTTGATGACGTGTACCGAGGCAATCCGGCGGGCTCAGCAATTGCGCTTTTTGACTTGGAGCGGGTGGAGGTTTTGCGTGGGCCGCAGGGCACGCTCTATGGCCGAAATACCACCGGTGGATTGGTGCACTATGTGTCGCGCAAGCCGACGGATACGCTAGAGGCTCGCGCTAGCCTTAGCTACGGCAGTTACCAAGAAACCATTGTTGAAGGCGCGATAAGTGGCCCCTTGAGCGATAAGGTTAATGCCCGCATTGCGACTAAACACACCCACAACGACGGCTGGCAAACCGCTTATACCCCCAAACCTGAGGGGAGTGCTGACGATGCACCGTATCCCCAAGCGCGTGAAAAACTTAATAATTCAAACACTTTTGGTTTTCGCGCACTATTTGATGTCGATACCAGTGAAAACAGCCAGCTTTTGTTAAATGTACATGGCAGCAATGCCAATCAACAGTCGGTCGGTTTTGCACATATGGGCTACTTAAGCGCGCCGATAGAGGGGGCAGCGCGTTGTGATATTGCGGCAATTCATGCGGGCCAATGTACCAGTGCAACCTTCGGTGAGACGGGCAGCGATTTTACCAATGGTAATTACGGCCCAGAGGCGGTAGCCATGAGCACGCCGGGCGGCCTGATGACGCAAATTGATACCTTTGGCACAAGTGCAACCTTTACCTATGACTGGGAGGCGATGTCGTTAACCTCGATAACCGCCTATGAAGAACTGGAGAAATTCCTGCAAGATGATGGCGATGGTACGCCCGTTGTGTTTTTTGACGAGCAATATTCGGTCGATGCGGAACAGCTGACCCAAGAGCTGCGTCTTGATGGTTTAGCCGGCGAAACCGCCTGGGTTGCGGGGTTATATTATTATAAAGATAAACGCGACTTGTTAACGCAAGCACCCACCACAAGTGATGGCTTATGGCACCAAGAAATCGTCGATTTAAAAAGTGAATCCTGGGCGATATTTGGCCAGCTTGAGCAGCCTTTGATGTCAACGCTAACGTTAATTGCGGGCATTCGCTATACCGATGAGACGCGCGATTTTAGTCAGGATTCTGGCCCCAGTTTTTACGATGAGATTGATGTTACCCGCGACCTTGCGGAAAGCGCCACCACGGGCCGCCTCGGTATTGATTGGCGCCCCTACGACGGCATGTTGGGCTATGTGAGTTATTCGACAGGCTTTAAAAGCGGTGGCTTTTCGGGTAGCTACAACGCGTCGCTCGAGGCGACTCAGCCGGTGGAGGCTGAAACCGTCGATAATATTGAGCTCGGTTTTAAAACCCGCTTTGCTGGGGGGTATCAATTAAATGGTGCACTGTTTAGCTATACGGTCGAAGATTACCAAGCGCAGGTTTTTTTAAGCGTTGAAGACGGTAGCGTGATTACCAACGCGGGCGAGGTGACCGGCACCGGTGCTGAGCTAGAGTTAACGGCGCCAATTACCGATAACTTTGAAGTAATAGCGGGGCTCGGTTATTTGGATACCGAGTTTGATTCGGAGCAAATATTTATTGTTGCCGGTGATGAATTTTCGCTCGATGGTAACGAGTTACCGTCCGCTCCGGGCCTAAGCTACAATTTAATGGCACGTTATTATTTGGGTTTAAGCGATTATGGCGATGTGGTGCTGCAGGCGGATTATGCTTGGCAGGACGACCACTTCTTACAAATCGAAAACGACCCCTATTCCAAACACGATGGGTACGGTATTGGCAATGCCAAAATTAGCTGGCACCCACGTGACACCCAGCTAACCCTAGAGGCGTTTGTGAATAATATTGCTGATGAGGAATACTTTACTTATCAGAACACCCTGGGAAGTGATTGGGGTTATGGTGTTTGGGGGCAACCGCGCACTGGCGGCGTTCGCATAGCCTGGGAGCTCTATTAACCGGCTAGCGGTAGCCTAGCTTAAATACTTAAATGCACCGGCGCGACACCGCGAAACGCCATGGATGGCGTTTCAGCGTAGAGCCAAGCTCGTTCCTGCACGTGCGAACTTTGATTTTGCGCGCTATTGCGCTTACCAAGTAGCCGCCCCTTAAAACCACGTGTTGCGTCGCACGCTTTTACATTTCTTAACAGACAGCCTTAAGTGCGCGCGTTAACCTCGCTAGCACGATGTTTAAATAGCAGCGTTTGCTGCCCACAAACAACTCATTAAGGATTGTGCTATGAAAACTTTTACCCCTTTGGTGCTTTCAACAGTAACCATGGCGCTGCTCGCTGGTTGCGATGGCGCGACCATCACCATCGAGCCCAATAACGCCAGTAGCTCCCACAGTGTTTCCAGTTCTTCGGTAGCGCTGGTGCAGAGTTCTAGTGCGTCGAGTGTGGATATTTGTGATTCAGATATGCCACCGCCCGGAGCCCCGGCGTGTTACAAAATCACTCCCGAATGTGAAGCTGGCAGCCTCGACTGCGAGCCGGTCGAGTTTCGCGTCAGCGACTATTGTGGCGTGCGCGGGCTGAACGCAGAAGTTGTCGATGTGGCTGGCTTAGGCGAGTGTGATGCGCTTAACCTAACCGATTACAACCGCTGCGCTGAGCTCGATGGCAGCACCTTTTTATCGACTACGTTGGGTGAGGGGGGCGCAACGCCAGAGGGTGTTAGCCAAATGCACTGGCGTTTTACGTTTGACGATGGTCAGGTGCGGTTAATCCAGTCGGATTTTGGTTTAATCGGGTCTTACGCGTGTCGTGACAACCAAGTTATTGTCACCCTCGATACCGAGGGCGATGAAGAGTATATTTTAGATATTGATGATCGTTTGCACCAGTTTACGTTTGATCCACTGGGTACCGGTGCTAAAACGTATCAAAACGTTTACGGCGCCGAGTTAACAACAGATGCCTGCAGCAAAGTGGCCGGCAATAGCTATGTTTTGCTCAATGACGCGACCAGTCCATTAGAGCTCGACTATTACCTGCATTTTGGCGAAAGCGTGAATAGCGTAACCTACAGTGACGGTTCGAAAGAGGAGGAAGGTTATTACGATTGTGCTTGGGGTGAGCTACAGGTGCATACGCCCAGCCATCAAGAACCGCCAAAAACCGTGAGTGTTGCCGACGATGGTTCGAGCGTGACACTTACGCGTGAGTCTGGTTTGCCTAGCATCACGCTGCTTATCGATAAACCCACGATGTCGGGAATATGTGACGACGCCTATTTGCCCGTATGTGCCGCCCAAAACGTGCAGTGTGTGACGGAGCCGTGTTTACCCGTTCACAAGACTTACACCAACGATTGTGGTGCCGAGAGCGATGGCGCGACTATTTTATTTGAAGGCGAGTGTGGGGAACTCGAGGGGTCGCCCGTTGAAAGCTTGCCGGTTGCCTGCCCAGCCGTTTACGACCCCGTGTGTGCCAAACGGCATAGGGCGTCTATCGAGTGTGTTACCAGCCCTTGCCCGAATTACGAATACAAAACTTACAGCAACGCCTGTAGCGCAGGGGCGGAATTTGCGGCGATCAGCTTTGAGTCCGAATGCGATACCTACAACTTAAACGGTGTTTTCAGTTTCGAACATAAGCCCGTGCGCCTGGACATGGAGGAAGATGCGTCGCTCAAAAGCGTCACCTTGATTAGCGCCAGTATTGAAGATGATGTAATGACGGCCAAGGTGGGTTATTCTGGGTGTGGTGAACAAGCTATTAACTTTACCTTGGCAACCACTTTTGCGAAAAGCAATCCCGTTCAAGCGGACGGTTATTTTAGTAAAACGATTGACGATGCTTGCCAAGCTTATTTCGAAACGACCGTTAAATATGACTTGTTGCCGCTGCAAGTGGCCTATAAAACGCTTTACCAAGCGACCGAAGGCACAATTATAATTAACGACGTCGGGCGCTATGAGTTTTAAGGTCCGGTTAAGTTTAAGTGTCACTCTTCAGCGGCTCACTAAAGAGGGCACTGGTTAATTATTATTGAGCTGAAAAGTGACGTTGCGGTTTAGGCTACCGTGGTAATGGGGCGTCGAGGTTGTCGTAAGCGAATTTGACAACCTCGTGGCCGTATAGCCTCTCAAGCCGTCTTACCACAAAGTGACCGCGCGCCATTTTTTGGAAGTGGTCGGTAAATGCCGAAT
>DATBNJ010000279.1:0-3119 GCA_036554385.1 Marinagarivorans sp.
TGTGACTGATGTAAAATTGTGATTTTATTTGCTTTATCATATTGCCCTGTGGTGAAAGCGCCGCTGTGTTCTGGCCTAATAATCTGGGACAAATTGTTAGGGGGTATTCTATAGCAATAGGCGTATCTCATAACCAAGAAAAACCCGTGTTTAGTCCAGAGTTAAAGCGAGGGGCGGACGCTGTAAATTGCTGTTGGATGCTTAGTGCCGAATAAATCGTTACCGTGATAACACTTCTGATGCGAGGCCAGATACGCTATGTCTACTGATCAAGAGATGAATGTCCCGAATCGTTATTTTGGGTGGTGGCTGTGGACTATAGTTGCTATTACGGTAATTGTGTTGGCGTTGGGCGTGCTTGTGCTGGTTACTGGCGCCTTCCGTGATTCCGAGCGAAGCCTGCATGGAACAATAGGGTCCTCTCTTTGGACGACTGTTGGGCCGCACCTTTTATTGCTGTGTGTAATTGGAGTGGTGGTGAGTGTGCTCGGGTATCGGTATGGCGTAAAGCGGGTGTCATCTGTGGCATTTGCGCTGTCCACCGCGGCGATGCTCGGTTCAGCCTTCATAACTTTCAGCATAGTGTCGGCCACCTCGTCGGCGGGTGGGTCCGCCAGCTTGCTGTCTGGGTTGTGGTTAAAGCCAATGGTGGGTGAAGGCCCTGATCAACAATGGGTCTTTTCCGAGGTTGAGGGTGAAGCGCTACAAGTGGCGATTTATAACACTGAGTCGTCCGTGGGTGACGCCCCCGTATTGATGTACATTCATGGCGGAGGCTTTAAGGTTGGGTCGAACGTGGAGACGGACGCAGATCTGCGTTGGTTTGCAGAGCAAGGCTGGCTGGTCTTCAGTGTTGATTACAGGCTATGGTCAAACGAAGTGGCGACCTGGGACTTGGCCTCGGTGGATATTGCCTGTGCCGCCGCTTGGGTTGCCGCCAACGCGGCACGCTTTGGCGGCGACATCGAGCGACTGGTGGTACTCGGTGACTCTGCTGGCGGTAACTTGGCCATCAATTACGCCTATGCGGTCGCACAGGATCAACTGCAATCCGATTGCGGTGATAGCCTGCCGGCTCCCGAAGCCGTGGTTGTTCAATACCCCGCGGTCGACCCGATCGCTATCTACGAGCACGGCTATCCAGTCCCTGGGTTTGAGCCCAAAATGCTGGTGATAGGTTACCTGGGCGGTGAGCCACAGGATTACCCAGAACGCGTTTCGGCCGTTAGCTCCTATACTTACATTTCGGAAAAAGCGCCGCCCACGTTGATTATTTCACCGGAAAAGGATGGGCTGGTCCCCTCGTGGTCCGTTGTGCACTTTGCTGACTCTGCCCAAGCGGCAGGTGTGGCAGTAGAGCTGGTCAAAATTCCCTTTGCCAACCATGTGTATAATCAGATTGCTTTTAACTCCATCGGGAATCAGGCGAGGTTGTCAATCACTCGGCGATACTTGGCCGAGCAAGGCCTTTTACCGTAAGTGCCGCGATGACAAGCTAAGCTTCTATTGCGGTACGACAGTTTGGTCGACTATGGTGGGGTGTTGTGGTGGGTTTTTAGGGGAAGTGTGCCCGTGCTGATTTAGCAAGAAACGGGTAAATACCGCGTTGCCAGCAAAGCGCCACAGAATGGTTTTAATCTGAGCGCCTCTCTTAGTCGGGTTTGATGTTACGCCTATTCAGGAATGCTTATGTCCACTATCAAAACATTTATCGTAACTAATATCTGGATTTTGCTGATACTGGTTGTGGTCGCGGTTGGGCTGTACCAATTTGTAGATCCTGCGCCCCCCAAAACGCTAACGATTGCTACGGGGCACGAGGACGGCCGCTATTTTCAACTCGCCAAACAATTACAGGCTGATTTGCGAAAGCAGGGCATAGAGCTTGAAATTGTGCCTACCGCAGGTTCCAGTGAAAACCTTCGCTTGTTAACGGCTGAGCCCGCTGAGGCCTCTATCGCATTGGTTCAAAGTGGTTTAGAGGAAAGCCTGCCCGATTTATTGGATAATGTTCACAGCTTGGGTAGCTTGTATTACGAACCCATTTGGCTGTTTTTCCGCGAGGGGCATAAGCCCAGTTTACTAACGGACCTTAGCGGCAAGCGCATTGCGATCGGGCAGGACGGTAGCGGCACGCAGGTGGTTGCACAGCATTTGTTGCGGGAAAATGGCGTGGCCGATGGCGTCGTGGGCACGCAGTTTAAAGCTTTGGATATCGAAGCGTCCGTCAGCCAATTGGCCGGTGGTGAAATTGACGCCGCTTTTTTCACCATATCACCTAACAGTGAGGCCATTCATCGGTTGCTTGCCATTCCGGGTGTCGACTTTGTCGACTTTAAACGCAGCGATGCCTACACGGCGCGCTACCCCTATTTATCCGCGGTAACTATTTCGGAAGGCTTGCTCGACCTTGCGCGCAATATTCCGCAAGAGGCGCGAGTCACCCTAGCATCTACTGCTACTCTAGTGGTGAATGACCAGTTTCACCCGGCGCTAACGCCCGTGGTTCTCGAGAGTTTATCGCAAAGGTTGCGCAATGGTGGTGTCCTAGAAAAGCCAAAGGCATTCCCATCGGGCAATAATACGGGTTTTTCGCTAACCGCTGAGGCGGCGCATTACTACCAGTACGGGCCGCCGTTTTTACTGCGCTATTTTCCATTTTGGGTTGCGTCACTGGTGGATCGGCTGGTAATTTTAATTATCCCGTTTTTGTTTGTGCTGATTCCATTATCCAAATTGGCGGGACCGATATACCGCTGGCGAATTCGCTCTAAAATTTACCGCTGGTATCGCTACTTATTAGATATCGACCGAAAAATTGCCGAAAAGCAGCTAAAGGATCCAGAGCAAGAGCAGCAAAGGCTTGCCGACATGGCCAACGAGTTAGCCGAGGTTGAGGTGCCGTTATCTTACGCCGATGAGCTGTATCACCTTAAACAGCACCTGGAATACATTAGTCGGCGAGTCGGGCAGCTACGTGATGTCAACGTTGGCCGCTGATTAATATAATATAAAGTTGCCATGGCCGACGTCGGTTGACTCACTGTAGACCGCCAGATGAGGTTAGCCAGCTTTGGGCCTGACATACCATAAGACAACAAAGCCTCTACTGTTTACAC
>DATBNJ010000282.1:0-9902 GCA_036554385.1 Marinagarivorans sp.
GTGTCGCTATTTGAATCGTAACCGTCACCCATTGAGTCAAACAGATCAATAGCGCCAAGGACTCCCTCCCAACTGCTAGAACCGTCGGTAGGGATAGCAGCATCGGCACCATGACACGCAGCACAATTTAAAGCGCCACCGAAAGTTTCATACGCTGTTTTACCGGCCTCAATATCCGTATCACAAGAGACTGCAGCCACGGAAGAAGAACTGGCAATACTCGAAGAGGTTACATCCTCAGAGCTACTGGTTACTTCAGACGATGAAGAGGCTGTATCTTCTGAAGAGCTTGTAACATCTGAGCTAGAAGTGCCGTCTGAAGACGTTGAATCACCAGAGCTTACACTCGCATCACTGGAGCTTGTACCAGTGCTCATTGATGACGCTGAGCTTGGGATCATGCCGCCACCGGTGGGGTCGCTAGAGCTTGTGCCGTCGCTCGATTGCGAGTCACCACTGCTGGTTGTGTTATCAGAAGAGCTGCTACCTGTGGTGGGTGCTGAACTTTCCGATGAATCAACGGAAGACGCAACCGAAGATTCTGAGCTCTCGGTTGCGTCGGAAGAAGTTGTTATTTCGCTCGATGTCGTCGCTGATGAGTTCGATATCGGGTTACTTGGCGGATTGGCCTTTTTACCACTGCCGCAGGCGGCAATGGAGGTTGTCATTACGGCAAGTAATACCGACCTGACAAGTACAGTTTTTGCGGAGAACATTTCTAACCCCCGGGGTGGTTGTCTTTTATTTAGCTTTAAGGCTCACCATTCAGTGGCAAGCCAAATTCATTTGAAAGACTAACCATGCCGGTTAGCTTCCAATAGCACTGGGCAAGTACGCACCAGTAGCCCCTTTAATTAGTACAACGTGAAATCCTTGTTTCTCAGCAATTGAAGCATTGCCTTGTCGATACGCACTGATCCGCACTTGGCGAATGTAAAACGTGGCTGAAGCTTACCTGATCGCAATTGCACAATATATGTTCAGTTAATAACCAATAGTCGATTTGCGATTGGTTTCTCGTTTCCTGAGAGATTTAGTCGATCTTTCTTTGCTTATTCGTTTTTGTAGCAAATAAGAAAGACGGAACTTCTTCGCGTTTATTTGCTCGCCCCGAGTATACCTGTGGTGTTTTTAGCGTGCGGAGCTTTTGCCGCGCTTTGAGAAGTGTCTCCCAGCTCGGAACGTTTTATGTCTCAACACCTTCGTGATCTATTTCACATTTATTGTTTTGTATAAAAAACAAACAACTAAAATTTGCTGTCGTTTTTTTGATTTAAATTTTTTAAGCGTTCGAATTGTGAGGAAAAACTAAACTTACCTATTAAAGAGTTTAAATATACTAATGTTATTAGGCCGAAAAAAAGTGTGATTAAAGTTTAAAAAAACATATAAATCAGTTATTTAGAGATTTTTTAGGAGCTTGATGTACACTGAATTTAACCCCTCTAATGAGGTCTGCGAGCTGTGCATAAGAAATATAAACTCGGTCGGTTAGGTCAAAATAGGCATATCTCTGTGGATTAATGTGGATGCTTTTGCGCATGTTGCCCAAATATTGCGCATAGGGCTGTCCACAATGTGTGTAAATCTGTGTTGAAATGTTAATAAAAGCTCTTTATAACCTAATAATAAGTTATGAATGTGTGTAAACCTATGGATAACCTGAGTTTTCTGTGCATAAAGTCTGTTTTAAGCTTGTGCGTAAGTCAGGTAGGAGTATTTCGGGGCTGGCTGTGAAGGGGATCTGAATAGTGCTGCGGTAGCGACTGAGTGCCCTATTGGAGCGCGCACGTTGGCACGTGGGGCCGTTTAAAAGCGTGTGAATATCGCGACCATCGGCCATTGAGTAAGCGCTATTTACGATGGCGTATCGCGTTTAAAGCGAGTTGGTATCCCGGCTGAAACCGTTATGCCTAGAAGGTCTTTCGGGGTAACAATACGTTAGTCGAGGTAGGGGGGCTTATTAGTGTGTGCGTTGAATAGGCACTTACTTGCCAATACAAAAGCTACTGAAGATCCTACCGAGTAGGTCATCTGGCGTAAAACGGCCGGTAATCTCGCTTAGATGGTCTTGGGCGGCGCGCAGATCTTCGGCAAGTAGCTCACCAGCTGCGTGGTTGTATAACTGAAAGGCACCGTTTTCGAGGTACTGCTGAGCCTGCTTAAGTGCGTCGATATGCCGGCGCCGAGCACTAAAGCCGCCTTCAGTGGTACCTTGAAAGCCCATGGCAGCTTTAAGTTGGCTTTTTAATTCGTCAATGCCATCACCCGTTTTAGCAGAAAGCCAAACGCCTGGGATCTGTGGGTTTGGTCGCTCGATTAACTGATCGCACTTGTTAAAGATGACGGTTAATTTGGCTTGGTAATCGGTATTCGTGAAAAACTCAGGCCAGTGGCTTTCGGCACTAAGCTGGGCTTGGTCGGTAGCATCGATCACAAGAACAATGCGATCGGCTTGCTCGATTTCGTCCCAAGCGCGGCTAATGCCCATTTGCTCGACGATGTCGTCACTATCGCGTAGGCCTGCGGTATCGGTAATATGCAGTGGCATGCCGTCGATGTGAATGTGCTCGCGCAACAGATCGCGGGTTGTTCCGGCAATGTCGGTGACGATGGCGATATCGCGTTCGGCGAGGCGGTTCAGCAAACTGGATTTTCCCGCATTGGGGCGCCCCGCGATGACCACTTTCATTCCCTCACGCAGAATAACACCTTGTTCGGCTTTGTAGAGTACTGTGTTCAGCGTCTTCATTACTGCTTCAAGTTGCGTCGTCACATGGCCATCGGTGAGAAAGTCGATTTCCTCTTCGGGGAAATCAATAGCGGCCTCGACATACAACCGCAGCGCAATCAGCTCTTCAACGAGGCTGTTCACCGCATTCGAAAACTCGCCCTGTAGCGAGTTAACGGCTTGTTTAGCGGCTTCACGCGAACTTGCGTCGATTAGGTCGGCAATGGCCTCGGCTTGGGCTAAATCGAGTTTGTCATTTAAAAAGGCGCGCTCACTGAACTCACCGGGGCGTGCCAGTCTGGCGCCTTGTTGAGTAATTTGCTCAAGCAGCATATCTAAGATGACGGGGCCGCCGTGGCCTTGCAGCTCGACAATGTCTTCACCGGTAAAGGAATGCGGGGCTTTAAAGTACAGTGCGATGCCGTGGTCGATGGTTTGTCGATCAGCATCAAAGAAGGGTAGGTAGTGTGCGTGGCGAGGTGTGAGCGGCTTTCTCGTGATGGCTTCGCCAATTATCAAGGCTTTAGGGCCGGAGATACGAATAACACCAACACCGCCGCGTCCCGGTGCGGTTGCGACAGCGGTGATAGTGTCATTCATAAAGCGTCCTCTAAATAGCCTTACTTCTGGTTTTCAATTTGTTTGGTAATAACATACTGCTGAATGATCGACAGGGTATTGTTTACCACCCAGTAAACCACCAGCCCGGCCGGGAAGAACATAAACAAGCCCGTGAAAATTACCGGCATCCACTGCATGAGTTTTGCCTGCATGGGGTCTGGCGGTGTTGGGTTTAAGTGCTGTTGAATCCACATGGTTAAGCCCATAACCAACGGCAAAATAAAGTATGGGTCTTTAACGCTAAGGTCATTAAGCCATAAGAAAGATGCGTGGCGTAATTCAACGCTTTCCATTAACGCCCAGTACAGCGCAATAAACACGGGCATTTGCAACAGCATCGGTAAGCAACCGGCAACGGGGTTTACTTTTTCTGTTTTATACAGCTTCATCAATTCTTGCGACATGCGCTGGCGGTCATCGCCGTAAGTGTCTTTTAGCGCCTGCATTTTAGGCTGTACTTTGCGCATTTTTGCCATGCTGCGATAACTAATCGCAGAGGGGTAAAAGAATAATATTTTAATCAGTAGGGTAAGCAAAACAATGGCAATGCCCCAGTTACCCACCAAGCTGTGAATAAAATCAAGCGCGGCGAATAAGGGTTTTGCGATCATCCACAAAAAGCCGTAGTCCACGGTTAAATCTAGATGAGGTGCAATTTTTTCTAATTCACTAACGTCTTTTGGCCCGGCATAAAACTGTGCCGAAACCGTTTGTGTTTCCCCTGGCGCTACGGTCGTTGGCGCACTCGCAAAACTGAAAAAATACATATCGGCATTTTTAGCCTTGCGTAAGGTGTAGGTATTTTGGCTTTCGCTATCTGGAATCCAGGCGCTCATAAAGTAGTGCTGAATCATGGCAACCCAGCCGCCTTGTTTAGTGGCTTCTAGCGCGTTATCGGCAATATCGTCAAATGAGTGTTTGTCATAGTTTTTATCGTCGGTGGTAATTGCGGCGCCCAAAAATGGTGACATGCCAATGCCTGGCGCCACTACGGGGTTGTGTGAATCGCGTTTAATGCTGCCGACTAAGCTGGCCTGCCAAGGCTCTGATGATTGGTTATTAATAATGTATTGCAAGGTGACTAAATAACTACCGCGGGTAAAAACAAAGCGTTTAGTGATTTGTACCGGCCCTTGCTGGTACTGCAAGTCTACATTTAATGACTCAGCGTCACCTAGCGCGTAGCTATCTTTAGATGATGAGAAAGTCGGGCGACCGGATTTGCTGTCTGTGCCATTGGCGCCCGCTAGGCCGCTGCGCGCGACATAAGTCGTATTCGCCGTTTGCTCTAAGAGTACAAAGGGCTCACCTTGTTCATCGCCTTTGACCAATTCGGTATTAAACTTGGGCAGCGCAACTTTTACAATGTCGCCACCTGCAGGGTCAATGGCAACCTGCAGGGTATCGGTGTTTACCTGAATGAGCTGCTCGGGCGTTTTTACCGATCTAGCGACCGAGCTTGCTGAGGCGGGCGTTTGAATATCAAACTCGCTCATTTGCTCGGCTTGTGTTTCAGCCGCATTAGCGGATTCACTAACCGATGTTGGCGGGAGGTTTAAGGCGCTAACTTTGCGCTCTTGAAACTCGTTCCAACGAATGATCAATAAAAAGGTAACAACGAGAATGCCACCAATGATTGAGGTGCGTAACCAATCCATCTTCATCTTGAGTTAAGCCATTAATGTTTAGGAGTTTTTAAGGGTTCGGGGACTGGGTCGTAGCCACCTGGATGCCAGGGGTGGCAACGGCAAATACGTTTTGCACTTAACCAGCTCCCTTTTATCAACCCGTGGTGAGTTAATGCTTCTTCAGCGTACGCAGAGCAGCTAGGGTAAAAACGACAGTTTTGTCCAAGAAAAGGGCTAATGCAGTAGCGATAGCCTTTTACCAACACGAGTAGTAACCACAACAACGGTGTAAAGATCACTGTATGCCAAGGCTTACGCTTTAAGGAGCAAGCTGAGCAGCGCGCTTGATGATGCGTTTCCATAAGCCATTGAATGCTTGTTGCAGTTGTTGATTGGTGAGGGTGTCGGCCCCTTTGCGGGCGAGCACTATAGCATCTATTGGTGGCAGTTTGTGTTGTTGCAAACGAAAGGTCTCGCGCGCGAAACGTTTGATTCTGTTGCGTTCGTGAGCGCGGCGAACATGCTTTTTTGCGATCACCAAACCGAGTCGGGCCTGGTTGTGCTTGTCATCATTAAGGCGTGACAAAATCAGAAGGTGTTGGTTAGACGCGCGAATGGGAGCATCGTCAAAGACGGGTGTAAAGTCGTGTTTATTGAGTAAGCGCTGCTTTTTGGTAAAAGCAAAAGAAGGGGGATTTGGGGTGTTGGCGCGTCGCTCTTTAGGAGCTGGATGAATAGGAGAATACATCGCGTTACACTATGAGCCGAAACACCCCGGCTGGCACTGAATTAAGCGGCGAGTTGCTTACGGCCTTTGGCACGACGACGGTTGATAACTTGACGACCTGCTTTAGTAGCCATACGAGCACGGAAACCGTGAGTGCGCTTGCGCTTGATAACGCTGGGTTGGAATGTTCTTTTCATGATTCTAATACCTGAAAAACGAGTGAATTCGGTGTTTACAAAGCAGCATAGCCGCAAAAAGTCGGCGGATAATACAGACCTTTGCTCATAAAAGCAACAATGCGCCGTATTTATCTCGGATAGTGAAGCTTTTCTAAAAGAGTCACAAGATGTTGTGTTTTTTGAGTATTTGCACGGTGTTCTTACAGCTTACCCAGTGTTTATAAACAGAGTTATGCACAGGATTTTGGGTTTACATCAATTTTAATGAACAGCGATGTGTTTGTCGGTGGTGGCGTTGCAGGCCAAGTATGGCAAGGGTTTGATTAATAACATTGTTAAAAGTTGGCATTTTTTTCACATAAATATACACAAATGTGTGGATAAGTAATGGCCTAAGCGTTACACTTTGCGGCCGTTTTCACTGCGACCTTTGCAGCCTTATTTAGGCATGTTTTTTCATGCCTTTATGGGTATGTCTGCGCCCCTTTGCGTGTGAGTTGTGTGGCCTTTGATCGGGTATGTCCTAAAGGTTCGTGTCCCAAAGATTGGTGTCCAAAAAGATTGAATGTGTTGAAAGTGGAGTTTAGCCGCTTTCTAGGGCATCACTTCTCGATACGGCAGCTGCAATAGTTATATCAGGCAGGTAGCTGTTTCGTTTGGGTGCATATTTAAATCAGTTAGTTTGCTACCGCTGCTATTGACTGCTGCTTACAGACTAACTAGTGCTAATGATATTGAATTGATAGGCGCGTGGAATATGCCCAGCGCAGTTCGACTATCGACGCGCTGAATAGAGTCTTAGCACTTTATCAACTGATGAGCAGGCCGTTAGGTAATGCTCGGTCGTCCAGTGAAACACCGCACAATCGTAAAAACGATTTATCGATTTTACATGTAAGACTCGGAGAAGATCATTGTCCAATTCCATCTGGGAAAAGTGTAGCCAGCAGCTGCAAGGCGAGTTGTCAGCACAACTGTTCAATACATGGATTCGTCCACTGAGTGTCGAAGCGGAGCACGGCGCAGGCCTTAGCTTGCTCGCGCCTAACCGCTTTGTGCTGGACTGGGTAAATGATAAGTACCTGCGTCGCATAGAAGAAATAGTGGCGCAGTATCACGGTAATAGTAGTCAGTACCCTGTTAGCATCAAAGTTGCGCCGCGGCGCCAAGCTGCGTCTCACTTTCGGCGCGACCCTGCACAACAGCGCTCTGATAATCGTTCGGCCGACATGGCGCCGACTTTTGGTGGTGATAGCCAACCTGTGAGTACGTCTGCGTACAATAACGCATCGTTTCAGCCCGAAGGCAATGCCCAGTTTGAGCCCAGTGCAGAGCGCTTATCGCTTGAGAACTCTGCAGATTACAACCTCGATGCCCCAGCGCCTATTACCGTCCACGAAGAGCCTGTCAGTCGTAACGTCGAACCTTATCAACTGCCTTTGCAGGGCAGTGGCGGCAATCATATGGGGGGCGGGCATTTTGGTAATGGCGGCCTGCGCAACGATACGCCGCACCCGCAAACGGTGGGTAAGCGTTTAGAAAAACAAGACATCGAAGGGGGCCTAGCGCACCGAAGTCACCTCAATACGGGCTTTACCTTTAAAAGCTTCGTCGAAGGTAAATCCAACCAGCTAGGCCTAGCTGCCGCTACTCAGGTGGCCGAGAATCCAGGCGGCTCGTACAACCCGTTGTTTATTTACGGTGGTGTGGGGCTGGGTAAAACGCACTTGATGCACGCCGTCGGCAACGCATTATTACAGCGTAAACCCAATGCCAAAGTGGTTTATTTGCACTCAGAGCGGTTCGTTGCCGACATGGTTAAAGCTTTGCAGTTAAATGCGATTAATGACTTTAAGCGCTACTATCGCTCGGTCGATGCCTTGCTTATCGATGACATCCAATTCTTCGCAGGCAAAGAGCGCTCGCAAGAAGAGTTCTTCCATACTTTTAATGCGCTATTAGAAGGAGGTCAGCAGATTATTCTGACCTGTGATCGATACCCTAAAGAAATTAATGGCCTAGAAGAGCGCTTAAAGTCGCGTTTTGGCTGGGGGTTGACGGTGGCTATTGAGCCACCCGAGCTGGAAACGCGCGTTGCCATTCTTAAAACTAAGGCCGATCAGGCGCAGATGTTGCTGCCCAATGATGCTGCGTTTTTTATTGCCCAACGTATTCGCTCGAATGTTCGCGAGCTAGAAGGCACGCTTAAACGTGTAATTGCGCACGCGCAGTTCACGGCAAGGCCCATTAGTATCGACTTGGTGCGTGAAGCACTTAAAGACTTACTGGCCCTACAAGACCGCCTAGTCAGCATCGATAATATTCAGCGCGTAGTTGCAGAATATTACAAAATCAAAGTGTCCGACTTGCACTCTAAGCGCCGTAGTCGCTCGGTGGCACGCCCTCGACAGGTTGCAATGTATTTGGCGAAGGATTTAACCAACCACAGTTTGCCGGAAATTGGCGAGAGCTTTGGCGGCCGTGATCACACCACGGTATTGCACGCCTGCCGCAAAATTAAAGAGCTCCTCGAAGAAGATGCGGATATCGCAGAGGACGTAAAAAATCTACTGCGAACCTTAACGACTTAAAGCCTGTATATTGAAGCCTTGTCCCTAGTAAATAAATGTAAAATTGTAATACTAAAAATACCGATTGAACCATTTAAAGAGATCCCATCATGCAATTTTCTATCGCACGTGATGCCCTATTAAAGCCATTGCAGTTGGTCGCAGGTGTTGTTGAGCGCCGGCAAACCATGCCCGTGTTGGCCAATGTATTGTTAGTCCTAGAGGATGACCACCTGTCGTTAACGGGCACCGATTTAGAAGTCGAAATTGTAGGGCGCGTAAAAGTGGAGCGAGTGGGTGATACCGGTGAGATAACCGTACCCGCTAAAAAGTTTTTAGATATCTGCAAAAATTTACCGGATGGTTCTACGATTGATTTTTCACTAGAAGATCAAAAGGTCAATGTTTACTGCGGGAAAAGTCGTTTCAACCTCAGTACCTTGCCAGCCAGCGAATTCCCTGCGGTAGAGTCTGGCACCGATGACTTGGTGTTTAATACCCAGCAAAAAGAAATTAAGCGGTTGATTGAGCGCACGGGTTTTGCCATGGCACAACAGGATGTCCGTTACTATCTAAACGGCATGTTGTGGGAGCTGCGCAGCGGTTCATTGCGCGCTGTTGCAACGGATGGCCACCGCTTAGCTATGTGTACGCGTGCGGTTAACGTCGATTACGACGGTGTAAAACAAGCCATTTTACCGCGCAAAGGTGTCGTTGAGTTATCGCGCCTGCTTAACGAGCCGGAAGGCAGTGTGCAGTTAGTGTTGGGTGCTACACATATACGAGCACACACCGCTGATTTTACCTTCACTTCAAAGCTGGTGGATGGCAAGTTTCCGGACTATGAACGCGTATTACCGCGCAATGGCGACAAAATTGTGATGGGCGAGCGCGAAGCCTTGCGTCAAGCTTTTACTCGTACTGCTATTCTCGCGAATGAGAAGTATCGCGGCGTTCGTTTTGTGTTGTCCGATGGTGTACTAACCGTGACGGCTAACAACCCCGAGCAAGAAGAAGCAGAAGAGCAGATATCTGTAGATTACCAAGGTGGCGAGCTTGAGGTTGGCTTTAACGTGAGTTATCTGCAAGACGTCTCTAACGTGATTGACTCGACCCAGATGAAACTGACCTTATCGGATACCAATAGCAGCGTATTGATAGAAGACCCTGAAAATAGCGACTCGGTCTATGTTGTGATGCCTATGCGCCTTTAAGTTATAAGGACTGAACCCATAAACCTCGGTTTTCGAGGCTTATGGGCCTATTTCTCCCATTCCCCTTAAGTAGTCACTGCTATTCAATGCCCATTTCTCAGTTAAAGATCCACGGTGTTAGAAATCTCACAAGTGTTGATCTTGAGTTATCTGAGGGGCTCAACTTCTTTTACGGCGAGAACGGCTCAGGTAAAACGTCTTTACTGGAAGCTGTAAGCCTTTTGGCTCATGA
>DATBNJ010000334.1:0-14720 GCA_036554385.1 Marinagarivorans sp.
GGCACCTCTAAAAATGCACTTTTTACGCGATAGCGGCGTCAGTTCCGTCCTCGAATCCTCATTTACCCCACGTAAACTGCGGTTCTCCGGGCGGTACTTCCTTGCTCTCACAAAAAAATTACTATTTTTAGAAGCGCCCTAACGCGCATTTAGCGCTACCACGTACTCGTGATAATTTTCATGCATACCTTTTGCAAAAGCAAAACTTTGCTCGACGCTGCCGTACCCCATCGCAGCGATTAACTCAAATAAGGTATGGCGGTGGTGCAAAGCGCCATCACAGCCTTTGAAAAGCTCTATACGGTCTTCAGCAACCAGATTGCACCCCTCTAATATGTGCTCTCGGTCGCTGCCAACGTAATGCAGCAGATGCATATAGGTATTGTCGTGCACATGCGGTTTAATCAATGCCATGATGTGGCTAATAGCCTCTAGGCTATAGCGCGAAAGAATATCCCACCCCATAATCACGTCGAATTTCCAGTGTTGGCTAATAGCCAAATGCGATGCGTCGGCTAGCTGCGATATCGGCGTTAACGGGTGCCCCACCTTGTTTTCAGTCTGGCTCCTTGCCTTGTTTGCCATTAGCGTCGGTAAGTCTGCAAAATGAATATGCGGTGCATAGCGCCGGTAAGTTTGCTCATTAATTCTATTCGCCACGCCAAGGTCCAGCACCCGCGCGTTTTGATGCAGCCGTAGCGATAGCAGGCCCTCAAGCGCGGGGCTTTTATGCTGGCCATAATATTTTTCGACATGTTGCGACACCTTGGCGTTCGCTTTGGGCGCCGGTAAAACTTGCTGGCGCTCGCCCCCCGCCGACCGCCAAGGCGTTGCGTTTGGCCTTTTGAGCTCATTGGGCATGGGCCTGAGCGATTGCGCCCGACTGACCTGACGCGCTGCGCCAGCTCGAGCGCTTTCGAACACGACATCCGTCATCGCCGAGTGCATGCCCGCTTCGCTAATGTGAAATTCCGACAATGTAAAGCCGGACATACGCGCTTGCAGGGCTTTTACAGGTGGCAGTTTTTGCAAGTGGCGTTTCTCGCAACATGCAAAGTTATTAACGGCATGACAGCCATCAACCATGTAGTATTCACAAGGGATGCGGGGATAGACGTTGCCCCAGTAGCGCACCATATGGAGCTTAGCACCCACAGTGCAGTGGCGAGACAAGCGCTGACTCAGGTAGTCGATAGCGGCCAAATCCAGGTAACAAAATATATCCCACGCCAAGATCACATCAAACTGATTGTCGCTATTTAACAACAGCAGGTAACGATCTAGGGCATCAATAAGGGCATCGCTGCGCAAAGTGAGCTTTTCCGCAATCGCAGTCGCCAAAAAATCATTAAGATTTTCAAAGCGGATATGGCAATTTTGCCGTTTAAAGTACTTGAAGCTCGCAGCCGATGGGGCGCCAAGATCAAGTACCCGCGCCTTTGGCAGTGCGGCCATCGTTGCGCTAATCACCCTAAGGCCTGGGTGATAAAAACTCTGTGACGCTTTTTGCAGGCCTTGATCTTGGTAGGTTTGCACGACGGGTATCTCCGTTACGCAAGCACCCGTTTTTTTATCCGGGTGCCGTGGTAACACGACAAACGAACTTTAATCGCCAGATTTTGATTCATCGACCTTAGCTGCCAGTGGTTTTAAGGGTGCTTTAGGGGCTGCATCAATATCCATATCGATAGAACCTCGGAATTTCGCTCCGTCCTCCAACGTCACCCGCTCGGCGATAATATTGCCTTTAACAACGCTAGACGCGTTAATCGCAATATGCTCATCGGCGACAATATCGCCTTCGACGGTTCCATCGACGATAATATTTTTAGCTTGCAGGTTCGCTTTAACATAGCCCAGCTTGCCGACCGTAAGCTTATGGCCCTTAAGGGTGACTGTGCCCTCGACTTTCCCTTGGATCAATAAATCTTCGTCGCCGCTTAACTCACCTTTAAAATTAATTTTCGAGCCAATCACGGCGCTTGGACTGGGGCCACCCGATAAGCTCACATCTTGATTTGGCTCAGGATTACTGGCAGATGGCGATTGAGATTGAGATTGAGATTGAGATTTCATAGTTTGACTCCGGTCTGAGCCTGAGCGATTTTGATCAATAGCTGAAGCATGGTCAAAACCGCTAGGCGATGGTTTGTCTTGGGCGGGCGCAGCACGGTTAGCAGCGCTTTTTTTGTCGCCGAACAACCCGATACCAGAAAGTATTCCGTCCATACGCTGTAGTTACCTTGTAGTTACCTTAAAGTTAAAATACGTCATTTTTGCCGATACACTCTCGGCAAATATAAAAGTGATTGATCACTAGCACCATTGCGAGCACCAATGCGCGGTTAGCTAGCTTTTATCCCGAAATCCCATTCGTGGCGTTTCGCAGCAACGCAATCACAAACACTTGCGCATTTGTAGTTGCCGGTATATGGCCGCTAAGGATGGAGTAAACCTCTAGCGATTACCCAGCTCAATCTCTGCCCATATACCGCGGTAGCGATTAAGAGCGGGCTACGCAATTTGAATGCCAGCGAGTGTACCTGTTAATTATTACGGTTTTGGGTCCAATTATTCACCTTATAAATCAAATAGATAGACACCCAACTCTCTTTACCGCGCGATCGTATGCTGGTCGGGCTAACCACGATGCATGCACCGCTGCAGTAACCTTCAGGCCTCGGTGCACCACACAGGCGCCCTAGGCGGCAAGTAGCCCACCAGAGCGAAGGGCTCGAACAAAAAAACCGACTCAGCCGCTAAACAACGGTATGCTTTAAGCCACACCCCTAAACAAAGCCCCCCAAGACGAGGAGTTTGCAGGTTGTCTGCATCCAAGCGATGAACAAGATTCTTTTTTTAGTAAACAACATCCTGCGTAAGCTTTGGGTGAGGTGCTGTGCATTTTGCCTATTAGCGATTTTTGCAATTATCAGTGGTCCCGAACTCGGCCCCTACATCCCCAGTAAATTAAAAGCGATTGTGTCACCAGAAACGGTGGGCGATATACTAAAAATACTGGCTTCAAGTATGCTGGCCGTTACCACTTTTTCGCTATCTATTATGGTGCAGGCCTTTAGTACGGCAGCCACTACGGCGAGCCCACGCACCAACACACTTCTTATGCAAAATTCAACGGCACAAAATGCTTTAGGTGCTTTTATTGGAGCATTCTTATTCAGCATCGTCGGCATTATTTCTATTGGTGCCAACATCTATGGCGAGGATGTTATTTTTGTGCTTTTTATATTCACGATAATAATGATCGCCATCGTCGTTATTTTATTGCTGAAATGGATCGACCAGTTATCACGATTAGGGCGCGTCTCCGATACCATCACCACCGTCGAACAAACCCTGAGAAAGGCTATAAAAACGCGAGCGCAGGCCCCTTACCTTCGCGCCAACCCTATGCCGGCACGGGGCAAAACACAGCGCTATCCCTTGGCGTGCGATGGTGTCGGGTATGTCCAGTACATCGATATTGATGCGCTTAACACCCTTGCCCAAAAACATGATATTGATATCTTCGTGAATATTAATCCGGGCAAGTTTATGGACTCGATCATTCCCCTAGTTGAAACCTCAAGCAAGATCAATGACGCCGTCGCCAAAGATATTATCGGTACCATTGTGATTAGCGATAGCCGCACCTTCGAGCAAGACCCTCGTTATGGGTTTGTAGTATTGAGTGAAATTGCCATAAAAGCGCTTTCGCCTGCGATTAACGACCCCGGCACAGCGATCGACATCATCGGCACCGTTATTCGCTCGATGCGGCTTTGGGTTGATAGCTTCCCTACGGACGGCACAGCTAGCAGCAACCTTAACGTTGATTTTGAGCGCATTTACATGAAGCCTATTCGCGATGAAGATGTTCTCGAGGATATTTACAGTGCGCTAACGCCCGAAGCGTCTAAAACGCTGCACGTTGCAAAACATCTCAAAAAATCCCTGACAACCATCACGCTTCTCGGCGATGAGTCACTGGCTAGAGCAGCTCGGGAATGGGAAAAACACTTTTACGCCAGCTGCAAACAACACCTTAGCCATTCGGAATACGAGCGACTCGAACAAGACCGATAGCGCAAACCTAAAGCAACTACCAAAGATCAACCCAAAAACCAGTAGCAGATAAAAAAGCGATAGTAAAAAGCTGATCCAGATACGATTCAGCACGACAAACGCCAACAGCCCAAATTAAGCGACTAATCATGGCATAATGCCCGGCCTTGAAAAAGGCACATGGCGCAGCGCAGTTAGCCAACTCGTCGGCGCAAGCCTTAGCGCAACGCCGCCGGTAGCGCTGCAAAATGCATCAAAAATGAGGGGCAAAGCCGCCCTTTAGGTCAAACGTTGTAATGATGGTCTATGTCACACTGTTTAGCTCGGCGTTTTTAGCGGCAACGCTTCTGCCCGCCTCATCGGAGGTGCTTTTGATCACATTTATCAATCAAGGGCACCCGGCGCTGGCGCTGTGGCTCACCGCCACGCTAGGCAATACTTTAGGTGCTTGTGCCAACTGGGTGCTCGGACGCTACTTCTCGCATTACCGAGAGCGCAAGTGGTTTCCCGTAAAGGCTGTTACTTTGACCAAAGCCGAGCGCGGGTTTCAGCGCTATGGCCAGTGGTCGCTGTTATTTTCTTGGCTGCCGATTGTCGGCGATGCTCTGACATTAATGGCAGGCCTATTGCGCGTGCCCTTCCCTATCTTTGTGATATTAACCGCACTCGGCAAAGGCGCACGTTATGCCGTACTTATCGCGATCACAAGGCAGCTACTCACTTTTTAGCGGCAACGGGTGTTATAAAAACCGCGACCACAGGCTCACAAAGTACGCTAGTCGGTTTAAAAATCGTGCAAATGCTCTTTTCTATAACATCGTGCATCCAGATTGACGCCAACCGACGCTGCCTGCGAGCGCAACTGCCGTTGCTCTTCCGCCAAGTGTTCAAGCGTTATCACGTTATCATCGAGATGCGCCAACTGACGGGCCGCATCAAAGTAAAATTGCAGCGCCTGCATTGCCCGCTCATCACCCGCCTCGCTTGCTTGCTTTAGCTTACGCATTTTGCGGATCACTAAATTCATCGCTTGTTTAAGCTCCCAAACATAGGTCACCTCGGTCATAAAGGGGTGGCGTTTGTACTTTATCAGCAATGCCAACAGCGTCAACGCAGTCACCACAACGCCCAATAAATTCCAGTGAAAATGCGTGCCCTGCTCAGCGGGAAATACCGCAATAAGCGCCTGGGATAAACCGAGACTACCGACAGTCAGAAACACAATACAGCCTGCGATAACCTTTTTGACATGGCTGCGGTAGCGCGCTTTGTTAATATCGACAACTTTCATCAATTCACCCTGTGCAATTGGCCGCCGCCATCGACAGCGGCATAATTTTTTGAGGTTAATATCATGCGGTTTAAGAGACCCTGGCTATAAAAGGCCTATTTAACGCTTTACAATACCAACCACCTAGATTGATGTTTTACGCTACAATCACACCTGTGTATAACCACCAATAAAACGATAACGCCTTCAGGCTCACGCACGTGCTGACCTCATGCCTATTCATAAGTACCTCGCCAACTATCCCCCTGCGATTATCGAGCAAGCACAAGCCTTGATCGATAAAAACCGGCTAGCGGACGTACTGCTATCACGCTATCCCTCAACGCACAACATCGCAAACGACAATGAACTGCGCCAATATGTCGTGGCGATTAAAAACCGGCATATGCAAAAGTCGGTGCCTTTAAGCAAGGTCATTTACGACAGTAAAATCCATGTTATCCACAATGCTCTGGGATTGCACAGTTATGTATCACGCGTGCAAGGAGGCAAACTAAAAAGTAAAAATGAGATCCGTATAGGTACCGTATTTAAAAAAGCGCCAGAAGATTTCTTAAAAATGATTGTGGTTCACGAGCTGGCCCACCTTAAAGAAAAGGCCCACAACAAAGCCTTTTATCGCTTGTGTAACCACATGCTGCCCAACTACCATCAACTTGAGTTTGATATGCGGTTGTATTTAATTCAGCTTGAAGCCTACGGGGCAATCTATCCGAACTGAGGCATTTTACGTAAAAAGCTGCCAGTCACCCTTGCCACTTTACACGCTAATGCTCGCCCCAATCAAAAGTGCGCCCTTCAATTTTGTCGTGATACTTCAACTGCATGCCCTGCAAAAAGTTGCGCAATACTTGATCGAGGCACTCACGGTACTGTTTATGGCCCTGACGCCGAAAAAAGGCGCTCAGCTCGTGCTTGCTGATGTTGAAATTGGCCAACGCTAATAACGCCAAGACATCTTCGGCGCGCAGGTCTAAGGCGATTTTCAACTTCATCATCACCATATTGTTAGTCAGCTTGGACTCTGGCTTGGGCGGGTGCTCATCGCGCGCGCCACGTTTATCGATAATCAAACCGTTTAAAAAAGTCGCCAAGTGCTTATCGTTCATTGACGTAAAGCCCTCGGCATCCTCTTTCTTCAGCCAATTGCTGACCTGCTCGCGGCTCGCGGCAACGCCGCCCAGTGCAAACAGCTTCATCATGTCGGTATCACTAAAATCAAAGGTGTAGCGCAAACGGCGCAGTATATCGTTGTTCAACATAGGGGTTGTCTAATCATCGCAGTAACATGGTCGGCGGCATTGTACTGCAAGACAAAACATTTGCGAGCACCGCGTTGGGTACTGCGGCCCCCCATCCACAAGCGCTCCGGCGCCAGCCCTGCGAACGCATAATGTCTTGGGCGGGTTGAGTACCCGCTAAGCTGGCCACTACTCGCCTGATTTGGGCGCCGATTCATGGTATAAATAGCGCCCATTTTTGACCGCTGTACCCCATGGCTAACAAACTCAACCCCCGTCAAAGCGAAGCCGTTCACTACATTGCAGGGCCCTGCCTGGTGTTAGCTGGCGCCGGCTCTGGCAAAACCAGTGTGATCACTCGCAAAATTGCCTACCTTATCGAAGAGTGCGGTTTGGGCGCGCGCAATATCGCCGCAGTCACCTTTACCAACAAAGCGGCCCGGGAAATGAAAGAGCGGGTCAATAAGCTGGTTAAAGGCAAGGCCTCGCGCGGGCTCACGGTGTCGACCTTCCACAATTTGGGCATGAACATTATCCGCAAGGAGCACAAAACCCTAGGCCTTAAAAGCGGCTTTTCGATTTTTGATGCCGAAGACGCCAAGGGCCTTCTCAAGGAGATTATGCTTAAGCAGAACGAGATGGATACCGACAGCGTCGATCTCGTTCAGAGCGAAATATCCAATTTTAAAAGCGCCATGATCAGCCCCAAAGAGGCGCTCGACAAAGCCGACAACCCCGCCGAGCTGTGTATTGCCACAGTGTTTGAGCGCTACAACCAAGCCTTGCAAGCCTACAATGCAGTCGACTTCGATGACTTGATACGCTTGCCGGTGACCCTGTTTAAGGAACAACCGGCTATTTTGGAGCGCTGGCAGCACAAGCTGCGCTACTTATTGGTTGACGAATACCAAGATACCAACGAGAGCCAATATCAATTGGTTAAGCAATTGGTGGGCAACCGCGGCGGCTTGACCGTGGTGGGCGATGACGACCAGAGCATTTACGCGTGGCGCGGGGCACGGCCTGAAAACCTGAGTTTGCTCAAGCAAGATTTCCCGTCGTTACACGTGATCAAACTGGAGCAAAACTACCGCTCGACTGCGCGCATCTTGCGGGTGGCTAACGCCGTAATTAGCCACAACCCGCACGAATTCACCAAAACACTGTGGAGTGACTTTGGTCTTGGCGACCCACTGCGGCTGATTCGCTGCCCAACCGATGACGCGGAAGCCGAACGGGTGGCCATGGAGATCCTGAACCAAAAAATGCGCCGAGGCCTGAGCTTTAAAGACTTTGCCGTTTTGTATCGCGGCAACCACCAAAGTCGTATTTTGGAAATCAAACTGCAGCAAAACCAAATTCCGTATAACATCAGCGGCGGCACCAGCTTTTTTGCCCGCACCGAAATTAAGGACATCATGGCCTACTTGCGACTGCTGGTGAACGGCGACGATGACAACGCTTTTTTGCGCATTATCAACACCCCCAGACGGCAAATTGGCACCTCCACCCTCGAGGCTCTGGGTCGTTATGCCACCGAGCGCGAAATTGGCCTATTAACCGCCTGCGACGAGGTTGGGCTGCAAGCGATACTGCCGGCCAAAGGCCTAGAGCGGCTGCGCGAATTTGCCCATTGGCTTAAGCGCGTGCGCGACAACTGCCACCAGAACAATCCCGTTATCGCTATTCGCGAAATGATTGAGGATATCGATTACGAGGGCTGGCTTTTCCAAAATGCCAGTAGCGCTAAGGTTGCCGAAAGGCGCATGCAAAACGTTTGGTATTTAACCGACAATATCGAAAACGCCATAGCGCGCGATGAAAGCGCAGAAGATAACGAAGAGTTCGTCAAAAACGCCATCGCCAAATTATTGCTTATGGATTTAATGGAGCGCCAAGAGGAAGAGGACGAAACCGATCAAGTGCAATTAATGACGCTGCACGCGAGTAAGGGTTTGGAATTTCCCCACGTTTTTCTGGTCGGCATGGAAGAGGAGCTTCTGCCCCACCGCAACAGCATTGACGACGGCAATATCGAAGAAGAGCGCCGGCTCGCCTATGTGGGCATTACCCGGGCGCAAAAAACACTGACCATGACACTGAGCGCCAGTCGCAAACAATTTGGCGAAAAAATCGAAACCTCGCCAAGCCGTTTTATTGAAGAGATCCCCGAAGAAGACTTAGAAATGGAAGGTTTTGGTCGCGCTACCGCAGCACAAGTCGAGCAGCGCGCCAGTGAAACGGTCAGCAATATTATGAATATGTTTGATGACTAAAGCGTTGTTATCCTGAGACACCACCGATGCCTTGTCGGGACGGAGCCCCTTTCAGCCAAAACGCCTGGGCCATGCACACGGTAAACCGCCCAGCGCGAGCACAAAAAAAGCCCCGAAGCGGTTAGCTTACGGGGCTTTTGAGATTAAGCCACAAAATAGCAGCGGCTTACCAGTTGCGAATTAACTCTCGTACTTTACGGCCCGCCTCGGTTAAATCCGCATCGGACCAATTACCGCGGGTGCTGGCACCTCGCTGGATCGTTGCCGAGGTTTGATCGTGTGAACTAATGGCCCAGTTGGCGTGGCTGATATTGTTGTCTTTCATTAAATCGATCCACTGCTGCAATTCAAAATCGTTCACGATTGGGCCATCACCACTGGCTGGCGTTAAGCCCCACTCGGTAACAAATAATGGAATGCTTTGCGCCAGCGCGGTCATCGCCTTTTGACGCAGTGGCCCTTGGTGCGCAGACTCATTGGCATAAAAATGCAGCGTGTAAGCAACATTAGGATCATTTATTTCGTTATTAACCACTTGATCCACATCTTGAGAAAAAGTCGGCGTGCCAACAATCACTAAGTTGTCGGGGTCGTGCTCGCGAATAGCGGCAATCACCTCTTCTGCGTAGCTTTTTATTTCATCCCAATTGGTATCCACCGGTTCGTTGTACACCTCGTACATCACGTTCTCAAATTCACCGTATTTTTGCGCCATTTCAGAGAAAAACGCCACCGCGGCATCTTTGTTGTCTTGGGCTCTATGGGCATGCCAATCGATAATCACATAGATGCCGTTTTCGATTGCGGCGTGCACCACCTCTTCCAAGGCATGCTGATTAATAAAGGGCTTGGTCAGATAACCACCCAACTCCTCTATCGTAGCGCCATCCTGCTTATTATCGTCAACAGCCATGGCAGCCCGAATAAATTCGATACCCCAGTCATCAATTAACCACTTCACGGCTTCCTTGTTGTAAAAACCATCAGAACCCGACGCCGGCGCAGACCAGAACAGGCTCACCCCAGCCAAACTCTTGGCTACACCACCATAGGTTACATCGCCATTAATCACGCGAACGGGGTCAACGGCGGGGCCCGTCGGCACGCCCAAGTCAAATTCGGTAATACCGTCATTGCTGCCCGGCGATGCGCTCAAGGTGAACTTATCGAAATTACCAATACCACCGCTTTCGGTGCCGTATAGGCACAACTGGGTTGTACCTATGGTATTGGCCTCAAGCCCTACCACCAAAGGCTGAAAGGTCGTCCAGCCGCCAGTTGTGGTGGTGAACTTTTCACCGAGGTTGGTCGCCGTGAGCGGATCGGGACCACCGGCTAAAATCGCAAAACGGCCATCCGTCGGCACATCGACACCGTTGCGCGCGTACATAAACTCGATGCTCTGCACCCCCGTTAGATCAACATCGTCATAGCACAGCACACTACCGGCACCGAAAAAACCAACGTTTTGGAAGCCGTCGCCCTGCTCAATCATGTAAGACTGAGACACCTCGGTATTGAGATCTTCCGCTTCGATGGTATCGCCAACAACATAGGCCGCATTGCTAGGCGCTGAGCTAGAGCTGACCACGCTGCTCGATTCGCTGCTCATCACTGAAGAGCTGCTCACGACCTGTGAGCTTGAGGCTACGCTTGATGAGCTAGGCGCGATGCTGGATGAAGACACAGGTGCAGCACTGGATACAGAAGTGTCACTACTCGAGCTAACGGCCGCGCTGGAACTGGAGACAGTATCGCTACTTGACGTCGTGCTATTGCCAACACACGCGCTGACGCTTGCGGCCATCAGGGCCGCCAAGGTCATGCGCAATGGCATTTTCGCAGTATTACTATTCATAAAACCCTCGCATCTAGGCATATCATTATTGGGATTGAAATATAACGGCGTCAATATACGAGTATTGCGCCGATAAGTCGTGGCGCTGCCGCACTCTATGGCCTAAACAACCATATCATTGCAGGCATTAATACCAAACGGTATCCTATTTATGAAGATAACTTATGGCTCGATGAAGCCCGCGCGACGCCGTTGGCACACGAACCGATAGAGCTAAAAAGGGAGTGGCGCACTGAGTATATTCCGCCATTGCTCACCCTCGAGAAACAACGACCTCTTGAACGCCCGTCCAGCTCGCCCCTGCGGATAACGAAATTGGCCTATCCACTACGGCAGCCTCGACGCATAACATAGTATTAAACTCATCATCGCCCATGTCGCTAAGGCCTTTGGCACCTTCGGGGCCGGGGTTCCAGACGACCACATCGGTGAAACCGCGTTTTACGATAGTTTTAGTGATATCGCCATCTAGCAGTTTTAACGAATTCGGTGCGTCGAAGTAAACGCGATCCAGCGCGCCGGATAAGGCGAGCACACTATTGCAATCGACTTTTTTATTGCTGAAATCGGTGCCGTTATCCCAATAGGTAATTCCAGTCATGTCGCTGAGTTCGACCTGGGTAAATTGCGATACGCCAAAATACGTGTGCAATGCACCACTAAAATCAAATGCGCTGGCACCGGTGTTTGTCACAGTCATGGCCATGGTGATTTTTTCGGGGGCTAAGGTCACGGTCAAGGTTAATTCAAAACTGTGGGGCCATAGCTTGCGCGTTTTATCCGAGTCGCTTAGGGTCAATACCGCTTCAGTCTGATCCTCGTTAATACTGCTCAGCCGCCAATCCATATTGCGCGCGAAACCGTGCTTAACACCGGTACCAAAGGCGGCAAACTGCGGAAAACACACGGGCACGCCGCCGCGAATCGCTTTACCTGCTGCATATTCACTGTACCGGGCCACAAACAGCTGCTCGCCGTATGCCGCGCTTGGAATCCACGAAGTCACATGAGCACCTTGGTGATAAATTGTCGCTTTCGCACCAAAAGGCGTGACTAACTCGGTTTTTGGCATGGCTTCGTTTTGCATAACGTCTCTCTAAAAAACTTATCGGGAAAAGAATCTATATTCTGTTTTAGGGCGTGTTATTTTACAGGCTTCCTCGACGACTATCGCATGGCGCTTTGCCAGTGCGCGCGCTGCCTCCGCTCGACTGCGCTTGCCAGCTTGCGCCGATGATGCCTCGTAATAACCACCGCCAATCACCGTGGCAATTGGGATTTGATGCTGCATACACGCCCGCAATACGGTTTTATCGCGCTGGCGAATACCGCTCAAGGACACCGCCAAAAGCCCCAGTGGATCGCCACGATAAATATCTACGCCGGCATCATAAAAAACAAAATCTGGTTTGAACCGCGCCAACACTCTATTGAGATGTTGGACCAGTGTCGATAGATAAACCGCATCGCCAGTATAAGGCGCAAGCCCAACATCTAAATCACTATTGGCTTTTCGGGCGGGGAAGTTTTTTTCACAATGCAGCGAAAAAGTAAATATTGACGAATCCCCGGCCAGTATTGCAGCAGTCCCATCCCCTTGGTGCACATCGCAATCTACAATTAAAACGCGCTTCACCTTGCCCTGAGCCACAAGGGCGCGCGCCGCGACGGCCAAATCATTGAAGATGCAAAACCCCGAGGCAAAATCGTAGTGCGCATGATGGGTGCCACCGGCTAAGTGACAGGCGACACCGTGCTCTAATGCCAGCAATGCCGTTAGTAAAGTGCCATTCGGTGAAATTAACGTGCGCTTTACCAGCGCCTCGCTCCAGGGCAGCCCCATGCGACGCAACTGCGCGGGTGTTTGAGTTCCGGCGACAAAACGTTCGACGTAGTCTGGGCAATGCGCCATTTCGAGCAACTCAAGCTTCGCCTTACCGGGGCGAAAAGTATTGGTGGGCGTCGCGATGCCCACACCCTTCAAATAGTCGTGCAGCAGAGCAAACTTATCCATGGGAAAGCGGTGACTTTCGGGAAACGCAAAGCTATAGGCCGGATGGGTCACCAAGGGCACCACGATAGTTACTCCTGACAAATGGATAGTTTGCCACAGCTCTGGCAATAATTGACGACTGCCGGTACGCTCTGTTTAGACACTCCGTGGCTTTTGCGGTAAAATCTCGGCCCTCAATTGGACGCCCGAACAGGCGAAGACTGGCTCTCCCAGCCGCTCTCAACGCTCTAACCCGTGGCACATCTGCCATCAAGACGACCGATTCATGCGATTTAAGGCCTGCGCCGAGCAACGCCCAAGCGCACGTAACGCTGGCATTGCGCTACACTGCATGGCGCATTCATTGCATCTTCGCCGTTTTCGTCCAACGATTGATAGCGTCACTGGATTCGTTATTAATGTCTCTACTGGCGACCTCGCTTAAACTATGGGCGAGGCGTAGGTGCGAGCAAAACCATTACAAGAGAGGATTACTCCGTGTTAGAAGCTTACCGTGCACACGTTGCCGAGCGCGCCGCTCAAGGCATCCCCCCAAAGCCATTAACCCCTGAGCAGGTGGCAGATCTCGTTGCGCTGCTTAAGAATCCCCCCGCCGGTGAAGAAGACACCCTAGTAGACCTACTCAGCACCCGCGTTCCGCCCGGCGTTGACGAAGCCGCCTACGTAAAAGCGAGCTTTTTGTCTGCGCTAATTAAGGGCGAGACTGCATCGCCGCTCATCACAAAAGAGCAAGCCGTCGAGCTGCTGGGCAATATGCACGGCGGCTACAATATCGAAACACTCGTTAACTTGCTGGATGACGCCGACCTTGCGGCTCTAGCGAGCAAAGAGCTCAAGCACACATTACTCATGTTTGATGCCTTCCACGATGTCGAAGAAAAGGCAAAAACGGGCAATGCCTTTGCCCAAGAGATAATCCAAAGCTGGGCCGACGGCGAGTGGTTTACCAAGCGCGAGCCCGTTGCCGAAAGCATTAAAGTTGCCGTTTTCAAAGTTACCGGTGAAACCAATACCGACGATTTATCACCGGCACCTGATGCTTGGAGCCGCCCCGACATCCCGTTGCACGCGCTGGCGATGTATAAAATGGAACGCGACGGCTTAAGCCCCGACGAACCCGGCGTAACCGGCCCTATGGCACAAATTAAAGCGGTTCAGGACCAAGGCTTGCCCGTTGCCTTTGTCGGCGATGTCGTCGGTACTGGGTCCTCTCGCAAATCGGCGACCAACTCGGTACTTTGGTTCTTCGGCGACGACATGCCCGGCGTGCCTAACAAGCGCGGCGGCGGCATTTGCATTGGCGGCAAGGTGGCACCCATTTTCTATAACACGATGGAAGATGCCGGCGCTTTGGTATTTGAAGCGCCTGTCGAAGAGATCGGTATGGGCGACGTTATCGAGATTCGCCCTTACGACGGCAAGATCCTTAGCGAAAGCGGCGAGCTTATCAGCGAGTTTGCGCTGAAATC
The DNA here is from genome assembly GCA_036554385.1 of Marinagarivorans sp. Lineage (GTDB taxonomy): Bacteria > Pseudomonadota > Gammaproteobacteria > Pseudomonadales > Cellvibrionaceae > Marinagarivorans. The sequence goes on from DATBNJ010000334.1 coordinate 14,215, forward strand.
TGACGTATTACTCGATGAAGTCCGCGCGGGCGGGCGAATTAACCTCATTATCGGCCGAGGCCTTACCGCCAAGGCGCGCGAATCTCTAGGTTTACCCACGTCCACCCTATTCCGCATTCCTTCGGCCCCTGCCGATACCGGCAAAGGCTTTACCCTAGCGCAAAAAATGGTCGGCCGCGCGTGTGGTCTGCCCGAAGGCCAGGGGGTTCGTCCCGGCACCTACTGCGAGCCCAAAATGACCACCGTCGGCTCGCAAGATACCACCGGCCCGATGACACGTGACGAACTCAAAGACCTTGCTTGTTTAGGCTTTTCGGCGGACTTAACCATGCAGTCGTTCTGCCACACGGCCGCTTACCCCAAACCCGTTGATATCACTACGCAACACACCCTGCCCGACTTTATCATGAACCGGGGCGGTGTTTCGCTGCGCCCTGGCGACGGCATTATTCACAGCTGGCTTAACCGCATGCTGTTACCCGACACCGTCGGCACCGGGGGCGATT
>DATBNJ010000347.1:0-13055 GCA_036554385.1 Marinagarivorans sp.
TGCAATACTGAATTAGCACACTAGTGCCACCCGCCAATCACAGGAAATAAAGAGGGATTATTTATGCAAGACTACCTAGAGGAGTTGCTAGAGGCTCCAGAAGATACTCTAGTGGAAGATGATATCGAGGGTGTTGACGACTACTCCGATCTATAAAATGGCAGCTTTGGCTGCCATTTGTTTTTTAGCTCAATCGCACCGCATCTTTTCTTGGTTTAACGTCTTTTCAGCAATCTTGTTGCCTCGCTAGTTTCTACCCCTGCTAGTTTCTACCCCCGCTACCCTTTGACCTCAGTTGGCGCGCTTCGGTGTTTTTGTCGGCCTTTACCGGCTGCCGTCCCGCACTGCTTTTCACGTATTAGTCGCGCCGGAGTTTTTCGCTGACCGCAAGTGGGCTGGGGAAAAAGAAAATCACCGCATAGCTTGATACCAAGAAGGTAATAATGGCGGCGCTTTGAATAATTACGGTCACCTTTTCGCCGATAATGCCGTTACTGCTCGCCACTATGGCAAGCAGTAGGGAAAATTCACTGATTTGGCCCAACCTAAAGCCGATATCCCAGGCGAGCGCTTTGCGCTCGCTCTTGCGACACAGAAGGCCGTAAAACACTGCAGGTTTGGCGATTAGGACTATCGCCGACACCGTTAAAATGGGCAGTGCCAAACTGGGAAGTAGTTCGATATTAAGCTGTGCGCCTAAAGCAAAAAAGAACAGAATTAAGAAAAAGTCGCGTAACGGTTTAAGGTTGAGCGCAATAAATTGCGATATGGGGTTGGTCGCCAGTGCGATGCCTGCGATAAAGGCACCAATTTCAGCTGAAAGGTGCATTATCTCGGCGAGTTTGGCGAGCCCAAGGCACCAGCCAATGGCCAGTAAAAATATGTATTCGTGAAAGCGATCGAAGCGTGTAATCAGGGTGAGCAGCACATATTTGACGAAGGCAAAGGCTAGTAGGCCAAGCACGGGCAGGGCAACAAACGCAGTGCCGAGCTCGGGCAGGTTAAGTTGGCCAGGTGTGCCGCTGGCCAGTACAAGCAAGCAGATAATGGCGAGAAAGTCTTGAAATAAAAGCAGGCCCACCATAAGTTCGCCCGTATGCTTATGATGCAGTACGGTCGTGGGTAGTAATTTGATACCGATAATGGTACTCGAAAACATCAGCGCCATACCAAGCACAATGGCTTCGGTTTGATTAAAGCCGAAGCTCAGCCCTAGAAGATAGCCGGTGCCCGCAAAGAGAAACGAGCTTGCGATGGCGACAATGGAGATTTCCTTAAAAACACTGCGCAGCGCTTTGGGCTGCATGTCTAGCCCCAGCAGGAATAGCAAAAAAACAATGCCGATATGTGAAATGTCGCTAACGATGTTGAGGTCGGGCACAATTTTAAGGCCGTAGGGGCCAAACAGCATGCCGACGGCCACGTAGGCCACGAGTAACGGTTGTCGGGTGTAGAGTGCGACCGAGGCAATAATGGCTGAGCCGGTAAAGATTAGGAAGAATGCGTCGAATAGGTGCCCGGTCATATCGGCTAAGTCTAGTATTTTTAATAGTCTAAATTAAAAAAGGGGTTGCCATGGCAACCCCTTTCGACGAATGCGCGCGCTTTTACTAGCGGCGCCGAAATAACGGGCGAGGCTCGTCGTGCGAAGCTTGATAGCTATTGCTGAAATCTTGAAGGCTGACCAGCATTGCGTCAATATCGGCGTCGTCTGCGATATCAAACGCGTTAAAACCGCAGCGCTTCAGGTAGAAAAGCTGATCTTGCATGAAATTGCCCGCAGCTTGCAGTTCGCCGCCAAAGTCGCAATCCTCGCGTAAAATGCGTGCTAAGGAAAAGCCTCGGCCGTCGGCAAATCCGGCAAAGCGGATAGCAATAGCGGGGGCTTTGGCGAGGGCGCTGCTGAGTGCGCTGGGGTTGGTGTCGCCACCAATCCACAGGCCGATTGTTTCGCGCTCGGCTGGTGGCAGTGCAAGCCAGGCATCCAGTGGAACCAGATAGTTGCCGCTCGATAGCTCGGCATCATCCAAGCGGTCTTGTTCCAATGTTTTCCACGGGTTTTCTTGGAGTTTGCCGTCTTTAATTAGCTTTGGCATATACGCGCTCCTTGAATGGGGCTAAACCGAGGCGGTTGTAAGTATCTAAGAAGGTTTCGTCAGCACTGCGCTGTTCGACGTAAACATTAAGCAGGGTTTTGACGGCGCCGGTCACTTGCTTGCGCGAGAAGGCGGGGCCGAGCACTTTGCCCAGTGCTGCAGCATTTTTAGAGTTGCCGCCCAATTGTATTTGGTAAAATTCTTCGCCCTTTTTGTCGACCCCCAAAATGCCAATGTGCCCCACATGGTGGTGGCCACAAGCGTTCATGCAGCCCGAGATGTTGAGGTCGAGTGGCCCGAGGTCGTATAGGTAGTCGAGGTCGTCAAATTCCCGCTGCAGAGCTTCGGCGACCGGAATGGACTTGGCATTTGCTAAAGAGCAAAAGTCGCCGCCGGGGCAGCAAATCATATCGGTTAAGGTGCCGACGTTGGCCGTGGCAAAACCATGGGTACTCAGCTTTTGCCAAAGTTCGAACAGCTTCTCGGCGCGAACATCACCCAGTACCATGTTTTGCAGGTGGGTTGCGCGGATCTCGCCAAACGAGTATTCGTCGGCCAGCTCAGCAATGGTGTCGAGCTGTGCATCGGTAACATCGCCGGGCGCAATGCCAGTGGCTTTTAGTGATAGTGTCACAGCGCGGTAGCCGGGCACGCGATGGGCGTGCACGTTGTGGCTCAGCCACTGATCAAACGCGGTATTTTCGCTGCGCAAACGATTGATTTCGGCGGTTTCAGCAAGATCGTCAAGTTCGGCGTAGTCGGGTTCGCTGAAGAAGTTTTGCGCGCGCTTGATTTCTTTGTCGGTTAGGCGCGTTGGGCTGTCCCGGAGGTTATCCCAAGTGGACTCCACTGCTTTGGTAAATGCCTCGACGCCCATGGCGTTAACCAAGATTTTGATGCGCGCTTTGTATTTGTTGTCGCGGCGGCCGTGCAGGTTGTAGACCCGCAAAATCGCTTCGAGATAGGTGAGTAGATCGTGCTCTGGCAGGAATTCGCGTACGACTTTGCCGATTACCGGGGTGCGCCCCAGGCCGCCACCAACCAATACCGTAAAGCCGATTTCGCCATCGTCGTTGCGCACCAGTTGAAGGCCGATATCGTGAAAGCGAATGGCGGCGCGATCTTCCTCAGTGCCCGAAACGGCAATTTTAAATTTACGGGGTAAAAAGGCGTATTCAGGGTGAAAGGTCGACCATTGGCGAATGATTTCACAATAGGGGCGCGGATCGACGAGTTCGTCGGGCGCAATGCCGGCAAAGTGGTCCGAGGTAACGTTGCGAATGCAATTGCCGCTCGTTTGCACGGCGTGCATTTCGACGGAGGCGAGCTCTTCGAGAATGTCGGGCACCTCTTCCAGCTTGGGCCAGTTAAGCTGAATGTTTTGTCGTGTTGTAACGTGTGCGTAGCCTTTATCGTAATGGCGGCTCACGTGTGCCAGCTTGCGCAGTTGCTTGCTGTTTAACAAGCCGTAGGGCACGGCGATGCGAAGCATGGGCGCTAAGCGTTGCACGTAAAGGCCATTTTGCAGGCGCAAAGGCAAGAATTGTTCTGGGGCAAGTTTGCCTTCGAGGTAGCGCTCGGTTTGGCGGCGAAACTGCGCCACGCGCTCTAAGATCAGCTGTCGATCATGTTCGTCGTAAACGTACATGGGCTTTGGTTACCTTTTTCGGGTCTATCGATAGGGGAAGCTAAAGGCATTGCTGTTGCGTGCTTCCCGCAGTTAGTTCGGTGGAGGCGGCATTAAACCAGCAGAGCTAGAGTGGGCAGCGGTTGGGGTGCCACGACTTTGTAGGAGTGCATCTGCCAAGCAGTAGCGAGATGGAGAGTCTAAAAAGCGTAAGCATCGCCCGCCAACAGCCTTCTCAGCCTTGCGCTTAAGCGGACGCGCAGCATACAGCAAAAGCGGCGCTGTCGCGAGTCACATGCGCAGCGTTTAGACCTATAAAAAGGATTGTTTTGAGTGGCGCGCGACTTGCGCTTTATCCCGAAGCGCTATCTGCGGCGCTTCTGGATAAAGGCTAGTTAAAGCTGCTTGCTAAGGTGCTTTCGCCACCGCTGCTCGAGCCCTTTCGTTTTGCGATGACATCTTTAGCGGCGCGGTAATCAGGGCTGGCTTGGCTTAGCTCGCCGACGCAGCGACGACGTTGCTCATAACTACCCGCCGCGCAGGATTCTCGAAGTTCGCGATACTCTTGAATCACCGTGTAGGCTTTAGAGAGAGTAAGGTTTTTTTCGCTATCAGTGTTTGTGCCTGCCATGGCTGAGATAGGGGTCAGCGCAAGACTTGCAACAGCGCAAAGTGAGGCGAAAATGTTTTTCATAGAAGTATCCAAGATGTGAAGGATGTTGTTACTTGGGGCGCATTCTACCAAGTCTAAAGTGTGTATAAAAGAAACATCTTAGCTCGCTTTCGTATTTCTACGCTTTTTTTTAGTCTTTTTGACTATTAAGTTGTCAGTCGGTGCTTTCAGACGACATTATTAGCCTGTGTTCTGATCAGCGTCAGCTTCTTTTCGGCTCCCTGTCACGTGCTAATCAAGTGTTACTTTGTGAGGTCTGTCACGGCTCCGAGTGTTCGTTGTTCGCCCATGGTGAGTGAGTTCTTTTTCTAAAGCGCCATGTTTAGCGTTTCCGGCAGGGCCGGAGGAAATGCATAGCGGTACCCTAGAGGCTACGAGGCTACCTGGATAGAGACTACTTGGATAGAGACTACCTGGAGAGAGGCTATCTGGCGCGATCACTTCGCAGCCTCACAGCGCACTTTGCTAGCGTTTTCGAGCGGGCGCTAGTTTTTACCCGTGAATAGGCTTGCATGGTTTGTTGATGGCGGGTGATCTTGCCGATGCCTAAAGCGGCGCTGACCTCTGTTATTTTTTGGCCTAGTTTGTGCAATTTGCCTGAGTAAGGCTAAAAGCGCCAAACGTTTGGCAGGGTAGAACAATGACAGATCGTGTAGACATTAATCGTTTATTAACTGAAATGCGTTCCATTAAATCGCAAACCCAAGCGTTTGGCGGTATGGAAGGTGTTAATAATGGTTTGCGCTCAGGTGGTGTCAATCCCGTCGAAGACAAAAACCGCGTGCAATTTGGCGATGTGTTTAGTCAGGCGATAAATAAAGTTAATGATATTCAGCAAGAATCGGGTTCGATGGCGAAAGCCTATATTCGCGGTGAGCCTGGCGTGGATATTAGCCAGGTTATGATTGCATCGCAGAAATCCAGTGTTGCTTTTCAAGCTGCCACCCAAGTCCGCAATAAGCTTGTTGAAGCTTATAAAGACGTAATGAATATGCCGATTTAAGCAAGGGGTATTAAATGGCAACGGCAGAGGCAACTAATGAACCGGTCAAAGTTAAATCGAATGGCGTTAAGAGCGATTTAATTGAGGGGTTTAATAATTTAAATCTCGTGCGCCAGGCGGGCCTGATGGTTGGCATCGCGGCCAGTGTCGCGATTGGTTTTGCCGTTGTGTTGTGGACCCAAGGCGACGAGTACAAACCGCTTTATGGCAGCTTAGATCGACTCGATAGCAGCGAAGTTGGCGAAATTCTCGATTTTAATGACATACCTTATAAGGTCGATCCAAAAACTGGCGCGCTGTTGGTGGCCACCGATAAGTTGCATCAGGCGCGCTTGAAGCTTGCCGAGCGCGGCATTCCCGGTAATAAATCGGTGGGCTTTGAGTTGCTCGACGAAGAGCAGCCCTTAGGTACTAGCCAATTTATGGAGTCTGCGCGCTACAAACGCAGTTTAGAGGGCGAGCTTTCGCGCACTATTTCCAGTATTAATTCGGTTCGTGGTGCACGCGTGCACTTGGCGATTCCGAAAGCCTCGGTTTTTGTGCGCGATGGGCGTGAGCCCTCGGCCTCGGTTTTTCTCGATTTATTTCCTGGCCGCAATATTGAGAATCGCCAAGTAAAAGGCATCGCCAATTTAGTGGCGTCGAGTATTCCCGAGCTAAAAATCGAAAATGTCACCGTTGTGGATCAAAAGGGCAACTTGTTATCCATTGGGGTCGAAGACCAAGACCTCGTTATTGCCGCCCAGCACTTGGAATACACTAAAAGAGTCGAGAACGATATTATTTTGCGGGTGCGCCGATTATTGAGCCCAGTGATTGGCGACAGCAACTTTAAAACGGAAATTGCGGCGGATATCGATTTTACCGAGATGGAGCAAGCGGAAGAATCCTTCAATCCCGACTTACCCTCAATCCGCAGTGAGCAAACCGTCGAGGAGGTTCGCAGGGGCGCCGGTGGCCCAATGGGCATTCCCGGTGCCCTGACCAATCAGCCGCCGGAGGGTGGTAATGCCCCAGAGGTGGCCAATGGTGAAGGGGCAGAAGGCGGTGCAACAACACCTTCAAATTCTCGCAAGCAAGCTGTGCGCAACTATGAGCTAGACCGCACAGTAAGCTATACCAAACACGAAAAAGGCCGTTTGCGCCGCTTGTCGGTGGCGGTCGTTGTTGACGACAAAATAGCGCCAGACCCAGAAACTGGTGAACCCGTGCGCACCCGCTGGACCGACGCCGAGCTAGAGCGCATTGCCATACTGGTTCGCGATGCAGTGGGTTTTTCCGCCGCGCGCGGCGACAGTGTCAATATCTTGAACGAATCCTTTGTGGCCGATAGTGCAACGGTGGACTATACCTTGCCTTGGTATCAGACGCCGTGGTTTAAAACCTTGGCTAAACAGTTAGCCGGTGTATTTATTATTGGTTTACTGATTATTGGCTTGCTGCGCCCAGTGCTCAAAAGCTTAGCGCAGTCCGGGCTTAAAGCACGCGCCGAAGACGAAGCCAAAGAATTGGCTGCACTACAGGCCGCTGGGGTTGATTCCTTCGATTCACTCAGTGACGAAACGGTCACGCTAACCGGCGGCGACGCCATGGCACTGCCGAGCCCAGAGGAGAGCTATGAGCAGCAATTAAATGCCGTTAAAGGCTTAATTGCGGAGGATCCGGGGCGGGTGGCGCAGGTGATTAAGCGCTGGATTAACGAAGAATAATGACGGATTTGAATTATGCCTCCTAAAACGCCTGCACCCGAAGAGCCCAAAAAAGTTAATTTGCCCAAGCTGGATCAGGCGGCGATTCTATTAATGTCGCTGGGAGAGAGCACGGCGGCAGAAGTACTCAAACACATGGGACCAAAAGAAGTGCAGCGCTTGGGCACGGCGATGAGTCAGCTTAAAAATGTGCAGCAATACGAGGTGGAAGTTGTAATTGCTAACTTTATGGACGAAGTGCGCACGCAAACGGGCTTGGGCATGGGTGCCGACAATTATATTCGCAATATGCTGGTTACGGCGCTGGGCTCTGATAAGGCGAATGGTTTAATCGATCGCATTTTAATGGGTGGCAACACCACCGGTTTGGATACCTTGAAGTGGATGGAGGCCCGTTCGATTGCCGACATTATTCGCAACGAACACCCGCAAATACAAGCGATTGTTTTAGCGTATCTCGATGCTGATCAATCGGCCGAGGTGCTGGCTTATTTCCCCGAAAAAGTACGTTTAGATGTGATGATGCGGGTGGCGTCGCTCGATACTGTGCAGCCCAGTGCCCTGCAAGAGCTAAACGACATTCTAGAAAAACAATTCTCTGGCAATGCCGGTTCGCAAACCAAAGATATTGGCGGCTACAAAACGGCGGCCGAAATCGTCAACAATTTGGACAGCTCTATCGCCAACGACCTTATGGAGTCCATCAAAGAGGTGGACGAAGATATGGGTACGCAAATTGCCGATTTGATGTTTGTCTTCGAAAACTTAAAGGACATCGACGATCGTGGTATTCAGGCGATTTTACGAGAGGTGTCATCCGACTTGTTAATTACCGCACTTAAAGGCGCTGATGAAGATTTGCAAGACAAAATATTTAACAATATGTCGAAGCGGGCAGCTGAATTAATGCGCGATGACCTAGAGGCAAAAGGCCCTGTGAAACTGTCGGAAGTGGAAGCCGCCCAAAAAGAAATTTTGGTTATTTGTCGCCGCATGGCGGATGCCGGCGATATCTCGCTCGGTGGCAGTGGTGAGGCGATGCTTTAATGAGTGCGCAGCCGCCGGGCCGAATCCCGTTTGAAGACATTGCAGCCGCTAAATCGTGGCTGTTGCCCGAGGTCAATGGCAACGTTATTAACCGAGATGAGCAGCGCAAGCGCCAAACACAGGCCGGTAAAAATAAAGCCCAGCAAAGCCGGCGTTCGGCTCCAGAATCGCCCGTACACAGCGAAGATGTTGAACCGCCAGAGCCCAAACAAGTTAAAGGCATTACCGCGCAACAGCTCGAAGAAATTACCCAAGCCGCCGAGCAAGATGGCTTTGACAAAGGCTATGCCGAAGGGCTCGAGCAAGGCAAGTTGGACGGCCGAAAAGCCGGCTACAGTGAAGGCCTGAAGGCGGGCACGGAACAAGCCGAAAGCGAGCATGGCCAATGGCTGAAAGAGCAGGGCGCACACATGCAATCACTCTGCGAGGCTTTAATGGCGCCACTAGAATGCCAGCAAAAAGAGCTATCCGAGGCGGTGCTGGATTTGGCGATGGGGCTTGCAAGGCGCTTGCTTCAACAAGAACTTGCCAGTGAACCCCAAAAAATTATCGCGATTGTCGACCGGGCGCTCGAAGCGTTGCCGCCGGTGGAGAAAAACATCGCTTTATACCTTCACCCCGACGATGCGCAAGCGTATCGCGAATTTGCACCGCACACGATCCCCCCAGATGCCGTGCATGAGGACGAGAACTTAGAGCGCGGCAGTTGCAAAGTGAAAAGCCAGCATAGTTACCTTGACTATAGTGTGGCGAGCCGGCTCGATGAGTTTGCCAGCGCATTGCTTGAGCAGCCTTTCGAGCCTGCGGCAGCCGAAGCGCCCATCCCAGCATTCGAGCGCGAGAATGTGGCTGCCCCGTCAGATGGCGAGCTTTCAAACACGCCTGAGAGCCGCGCGGCTGACGATTCGGAGGCAGCAGCTCCTGAGGTAGGCAGCTCTGATGTCGCGAAATCTGAGCTCGAAACCCCCGCGTTAGCAACTCAAAAGGCGGGTGGTGGAGAGCCCAATGCCCCGGAACCTTCACAGCAAAACCCTAGCGCAAGTACCAATGAACCGACGGAACCGGCGCCGAGTGATGGTGGCGAAGATACCGCAAGCGCTAAACCCAGAAGCGGCAACGACGCCGACCGTGAGACCTCGGTCGACGAGGAGTCAAAGCATGACTGAGTTGCCAATGTTGGCGACTAAGCGCCTTGCCGGGCAACGCCAATACGGTACCTTTGAGGCGCCGCCGTTGGCTGCGGGGCGGCTAACGCGCATGGTTGGCTTAACCCTTGAAGCCGTCGGCCTGAATGTGCCGGTAGGCACTTATTGCAACATATTGCGCCCGGGGCAAGCCTCTATCGAGGCCGAAATCGTGGGCTTTAGCGAAAGCACAACTTACCTAATGCCCATTCGCGCCGCCGAAGGGCTAAAGCCAGGATTAATCGTCAAGCCAGTTAGTAGCGCAGCAAAAATTCGCATCGGTGAAGCAAGCTTGGGCCGCATTATCAATGGCTTGGGCCACCCACTCGATGGTAAAGGGCCGCTCGAGGGTGAAGATACGCTCGATCTTAAACCTAACGTGATTAACCCTATGCAGCGCGAGCCGGTTATTACCCCCTTAGATGTAGGTATAAGGGCCATTAACGCCCTGCTGACGGTTGGTGAGGGGCAGCGCTTGGGGCTGTTTGCGGGCAGTGGCGTGGGTAAGAGCGTGCTGCTGGGCATGATGACCAAGTTTACTGAGGCCGATGTCGTCGTGGTGGGCTTAATTGGCGAGCGCGGTCGCGAAGTTAAAGAGTTTATCGAGCAAATTTTGGGGGTTGAGGGCTTAAAGCGTTCGGTAGTGGTGGCAGCGCCTGCCGACGAGGCGCCGTTGATGCGTTTGCGCGCCTCCTACTTGGCCACACGCATAGCCGAGCATTACCGCGACAAGGGCAAAAAAGTGCTTTTGTTGATGGATTCACTTACCCGTTTTGCGCAAGCGCAGCGGGAAATATCATTGGCGATTGGCGAGCCTCCAGCTACCAAAGGCTACCCGCCATCGGTGTTTGCGCGTGTGCCCGAGCTGGTTGAGCGTGCGGGCAACGGCGCTAAAGGGCAGGGCTCGGTGACAGCATTTTATACGGTGTTAACCGAGGGGGATGACCTACAAGACCCGATTGCCGATTCGGCGCGCGCAATTTTAGATGGTCATATCGTGCTATCGCGGCAGCTGGCCGAAGAGGGGGTTTACCCGGCTATTAATGTCGAAGCGTCGATTAGTCGTGTGATGCCCAATATCGTAGCGCCCGAGCAGCTTAAGTTGATGCAAACCTTTAAACAATTGTTGGCCACGTATCGACAAAATAAGGACCTGATATCGGTGGGAGCCTATAGCCCCGGTGCGGACGCTACCATTGACCGAGCCATCGAGCGGCACCCGCATTTGATTCAGTTTATTAGCCAGGGGCTGACGCAAAAGGCGCAATACGCCGAAAGCGCCGCTCATCTTAAAAACGTCCTCACTGGTCCTGCGCAGGCTAAAAATCCAGGTTAATGCGCGTATGTTAGGGCTTGCTTGACCAGAAAAGTGACGACAATTTGAGCATTTGCCCTCAAGCGCAACGAATGTCACGGGAGAGAGTGTATGTCCGACAGAGCAAAAAGAATGGGCCTGATTTTGGAGTTGGCTGAAAAGGATGTTGATGCCGCCGCCACGGCTTTTGCCGATGCCAAAGCGTACCTCGCATCCGAGCGCAACAAGCTCGATGATATCCTCAGTTACCTTAATGACTACAGCGCGACCAGTGAAGGGGCAGGCGTGCGGCTGTCACCGGACCAGCTTATGCGCCAGCGTGCTTTTATTGGTCAGCTCTCGCAAGCGCAAGCTCAGCAACGCCAACTGATTGCCCAGCGCGAGCGCGAAGTCGAGCACAAAAAGTCCCTCTGGCAAAAAGCCCACCTTAAACAACGCGCCATGCAAGACCTCGTCAAGCGCATGAGCGAAGAAGCCCAAGCTCACGCCGATAAAAAAGAGGAAAAGCTGCTAGATGAGTGGGCGCAGCAGCAGTATGTGCGTTCGGATTCGCAGGTGAAACTGCATTAGCGTTAGTCTCATCTCACCCCGCTTCAGATTAAGTCGTTTTCTAATTTGCCGAGTATCGAGCGGTATGGAAAGCCGATGTAAGGGGATGAAAAGGGAAAGGCGCTACACCTCAGAGCTGAATGTTGCCGCCGCAGAGCTGACGAGCGGCCATAAAATAGTGGCCTAACAGCTTTTTGAGGTTTGCTGGCGGGCGTTGGTCAAAGGGAGGCTTGTAGTGCATTGATTTAAAAATAAAAGCTTTCAAAATTAACGCTTGCAAATCTCGATGATTAACGTAATATTCGCGCCCAGATCACGACCTAGGCAATTGCCGTACGGGTTTTGGTCTCGGTAAAACGGCGAAAGCCAGCTTAGTGGCAAGGAGCCTTAAATACTAAGCAATGCCAATCTCGGGGCATAGCGCAGTCTGGTAGCGCACCACACTGGGGGTGTGGGGGTCGTAGGTTCAAATCCTGCTGTCCCGACCAAACACTAAGTGTTCGCGGTTAGTGATCACTTACTGGAGAAAAACTCTGGTAATCATTAAAGGCTCGCTTCGGCGGGCTTTTTTTATGACAAATGAAAATCTCTTTAGCGTTTAAGTTCCAGCTGAGATGAAGCGCCGACTCAAATTCTCCTTTATTAAGGGGGTGCGGCAAATAGTCGCGGTTTTGGGTTGGCACTTACACCGCCCGTTCGAATTTAACTGAATTGCCCATCTTGTATCTCCGATGGAAACACCACTGCAACCTTCTCGTGGGGTAGGCGTTATTGCTCCAGATTGACTTCGTGCTTAATTTTTATTCGGTTAGCGTATACATAGTTTGATATTGGCTCGCCTTGTATTCGCCTTTATGTGCCAATACGTTGCCCTGAACGTTTTAGGTGCCTAAAACGATCTAGTCAGGGGCCTGTAATTGAGTATACTGAATAAAAATAATTACTAGTAAGCAAATAATTTTATGCGCTCGATTCTTGTTTCGTGGGTGGGTAAGGCCGATTGCGACTGTGCTAGCACCCCCGGAGAGCAGGGGCCGTTACACCGCATTCTGCAAGCCGAAAGCTTTGATGAGGTTCACCTGCTATCGAACTACCCCAAACGCGATACAGACAAGCTTCTGTGCGTGGTCCAGGGGGTAGTCGAGAGCGCCGTGCTTCACCCCGTTAAGCTGGAAAGCCCGATCCATTTTGGCGATATCTATCACGCTCTAGATGGTGTGCTCAGTGAGCTAAGCCGAAAACACAAGCAGCCCCAGTTCACGATTCAGCTGACCTCCGGTACTCCGGCCATGTCCGCGGTATCTATTCTTGTTGGCAAAACCAAATACGCCGCCCGTTTCGTTCAAGCTTCCCGAGAGCAGGGGGTACAGGTGGAAGATATCCCCTTCGATATCGCCGCCGATTTTTTGCCTGCCATCGCCAAACGCCAAGATCAGAAGCTTGAAGGCCTATTTGCGGGTCTCGCGCCCAACACCGCTGCCTTCGGCGACATCCTCTCGCAAAGCCCAATTATGGAAACGCTTAAGCAAAAAGCCGCCATTCTCGCCCAACGGGATGTGCCGGTATTGATTTATGGCGAAACCGGCACCGGCAAAGAGCTATTTGCCAAAGCTATCCACAATGCCAGCGCCCGTACCAGCAAGCCTATGCTGGTACTGAACTGCGGCGCCATCCCTAAAGACCTGATCGACGCAACATTATTCGGTTACATCAAGGGTGCCTTCACAGGAGCAGCCAAAGACACATCAGGATACTTTGGCGATGCCGATGGTGGCACCTTATTCCTCGATGAATTTGGCGAGTTGCCGTTAGACTCCCAAGTGCGCTTACTGAGAGTTTTACAGGATGGTAG
>DATBNJ010000036.1:0-8658 GCA_036554385.1 Marinagarivorans sp.
TGGGAATATAGGTTACATAAGGTTGATAGATATCTGGAGCCGACCTCATATGCCCCATATCAGGCTTTACGAGTAAAGCGCCCGCAGCAATAGCCTCAAAGTCTCGCCAACAGACTTCCCCATACCCGAAGGGGCTAAAACATATCTTACTGCGCTTTAGCTCTCCAATATATTTTCTCCAGCTAAGCAGCTCGGACTGAGCTAACACATTGGGGAACGGCAAAGCCTCAGCCGCCTTTAGTGAACGGTATCGCATATGAGCGTACCAGTTTTCATTGAAGTCTTTCGGACTGGCGATGCGGCAATGCACATCAAATGGCCGCCGAGCGAGCTTATAACAGTCTTTTTTTAATAGCTTCTGGAGCCTGTACTGAGTCGCAAAACTCCATCCTAACCGAAGTTTTTCATGCAGCCGATCGACGTCGATACCGTCGTGTGGTGACCTCAAAAAGCGTTCAGAATATCTAGCCTCGAACTCGGCCAAGTTGGTATCGCTAAAACCTGCAGCATACTCTGTTAAGTCAGCTAAGACGTTCTTTTTCACGTAGAGATCACACAAGTCGAAGAGATAAGTATTGCGTAGATCCGTCGGCGCAAACCAATCTAAATAGATAATCTTCGCCTCAGGCCAACGCGCTCGACATAATTGAACGAGCGCTCGGAGCTCATCCTCAGGACTGTCCCACCAACTTTGCAGCCAAATGACAGAAGGTACAACACCAGAGTTTAAGGTACCAATATCAAAGCCCTTGGCCACATAACAACAAAGCTTAATTTCTAGCGCGTGCGCCACGGTCCGTAACCCATCAATTTGAGCCAGTGCGATTGGATGGTCTACATAAAGTACTAGATGCTGATCACATGAAGCGCTTTGCCTAATTAGCATCTGCTTTATCTGCTGAAACATACGACGTAAAACCTCTGCTCTTATTGACTATGCTAGGGTGATTTCTGTCTTTTTTATCGGACGAATAGAGAGTGCGATAACCATTGAGCAAACCAAAAAAAAGGAACTAATAGCAATTCGAAACACGCGCAAGGCTTAACTGCAATCGAACATCAAACTCACTCACTATCGTTATCCTTAGAGTCTCTACGCGTCTTAACCCAACCTGATCGTCTACCCGTCACTAAAGATGCGTACACCCCAACTTTAGACGCGCCAAAATAAACGATATGAACGAGGTCGCTTAAACGAAGCAAGCGCGGACAAGCGCTGCTATTTGCATAAGCCAAACCAACCAATATTAGCCCCTGAACCGAAAGCAAATAAGCAAAAGGTAACCAGTAGCCTGTTAGAACGGCGACCACGAGCAACGCAGTAATCATTAAACCATTTGCGGCCACTAAAAACGTTAACGGTAATATCGCTAAATCAATCGCCGTGAATAAAAGGCTGGGGCTCGCTTTTAATAGGCCGCTCAAGCCTAGCTTAGGTACGTAGCGCGCTAATATACTAATGTGGCCATGTTCCCATCGCTTGCGCTGCCCCTGCGCAACCTTATTATCGATCGGCAGCTCGCTATTGACTCTGGCGTCACGACAAAACAACGTCCTGAATCCCATCAGAGCTAAGTCATTACCCAACTTCATATCTTCAACGATTTCACCCGATGCAAGGTCAACGTCTTTTAGTAAGAAAAATGGCGCCCCGAAACCGGACCCCGTGATAGGTACACTGCCACCAATTTTCGACAACCCTAAAGGGCGAATATAGTTTTTGATATAAATAGCGAATTCAGAAATCTTAAATTTTGGATCAGCACCGTCGGGGAGTCGAAGTAGGTAGGCCCCTTGAACGGGGTGGCCCGTACTATGCACTTCGTTAGCTAACACCGATATCGCATCCGGCTCTACTTGGCAGTCGGCATCAAGGACGATCACGATATCCGGCGGATCCAGCTCCAAATGTTTCAGCCCATGCGATAAAGCATAACCTTTGCCGCGATTTTCAGCATCAAACCGCTCAAGTACCGTACAACCGAAGCCTCTAGCAATAGTTGCTGTACTGTCAGTACAGTTATCTGCAACTACGACGACTTTTTCCTGCGCTCTTAGGCTTGCCATTAAAGTAGATAATGTGTCTTCTAAAACCGCTTCCTCATTATGAGCGGGAATTAAAATCGTGGTCCGAACCATCTGATTTTTACGGTGCTTTGCGACTTCTTGGCGGCTATTTCTGTAAGCGCCCAAAATCACCTCGATACAAAACAGGCACGAAGGCAAGCTGACCAGTACAACAAGTAACAGCAATACAGCCAATGCTATACTCCTTTTGCAATGTAGCTAAACAGCTTGGATGCTTCTTCTTTTGCGTCATGCCTTTCTAAAACGGCCTTTTTACCCAAGCGCCCTTTCGCCAGCAAAGACTCCTGAGAACTACCGAGCAATGCATTTATCGCCGCAACTAATTGCTCCTCATTCCCAGCGGGAACTAGCCAACCGTTAGCCTCAGAGACAAGCTCTGGAATACCCGCTATATAGGTAGTTATTACGGGCCTGCCCCGAGCGAAGGCCTCCATGATCACGACTGGCAAGCCCTCCGCAAAACTCGGAAGCACCATGGCACAGCTCTGATCTAATTCTGAGGATATTTGCTCAGAAGACATCCACCCCAATATTTTTATATTTTGCTCTAAATCGTGTTCTTTTATGTAGCGTTCGAAGAGCGGCCTAAAATCGCCGTCGCCTACAAGGTGCAGCTCCACATCTGGGTGAAGTTCAGTTACCCGATTTATGGCTTGAAGCAAAACAAGCTGCCCTTTTTGTTCGCAAAGCCGGCCAATTGAAACGAGACGTTTCGGGTTTACGGAGGCACAAGGAGGTGCGTCACACATGCTTTTATCTACCGTGCAGTGAACCTCAACAATTTTCTTCCAGTCTTCAAAGTTGGCCCACCGGCATAACTGGCTTTTGCAATACGAAGTAATTGCAACGACAAATTTTGCACCCGCGATTTTTCGATTGAGGGACAAAGCAACAGGAGAGTCAAACTCTTCAGGCCCGTGTACAGTAAAACTGTACTCAGGCCCACCCATTAAACGGGATAAATAGGCGATTGTAGCGGGGTTAGTACCGAAGTGAGCATGAACGTGATCGACGTGGTGATTTTTACAATATTTAACCAACCAACATGCCTCGAGCCAATAAACGACATGCTTTGCAAAGCCCCCGCCTGCGGCCCGAGCCATTTTAAAGGCAACACATAATGCAGCTAGGTTTTTCGGCATCAAAGTCAGTGACATAAGCATGAGGCTTGGAAGTTTTTTTGCTGCGCTAGAAGAAAAGATAAAATCAGTTTTATCATTTTCTTCTATATCAGCGGCATCTAAGGGCGCTTCAGGGGGCTGCCTAATAGAGACTCTTCGAACAGAAGCCCCCAAAGCCTCTAATGCCAAAATTTCACGTCGAATAAAGGTATGGCTAATCTTGGGGTACTGATTGACCAGATAACAGATTTTCATGTTCGCCTTATTTCCTGAAGGTTAAGCTGTTTTTCGCTACTTATATTCAATAATTTGAGCTTGGGTACCACGCATCTTTTGCCAATAAAACTGTATAACACCTATCGACTCAGGAAACTTAGAAAGCACCATAAAAGCAGCCCACAAAAAAGGCTTATCTATATTGCTGGGGGCTTTGCGTACACTCCTAAAAAAGGAAACCGCATAGATTAAAGGCAGCAACAACCCATACCAACCTACAGTTAAAACAGCAGCCACCGTTAACATTGGCAACAGCGCCCCCCACACTAATGCACGCACTTTCTCTTTAACCCAATGTTTGTGCGTTTTGCCGTGCAGAGAGGCTCCGTTGGCATAGGCAAATCCGCACCGAACGGAACGCTTCCACCACTGACCAAAGTGATGAATATTGGCATCGTGCAGCGTCATCTCGAGATCCAATCGTCTAATGGAATAGCCCGCCTCGGCTATTCGGATACACATCTCTGGCTCTTCTCCAGCAACAAGCGAGTCTAAAAAACCATCAACACGACGCAATACATCAGTGCGAATTAATGCGTCGCCACCGCACGCCCGAGCATCACCAACTGGCGTATTCCATTCGACGTCACAAATCCAGTTATAAGGCGATTTTTCTGGGTAGCGCTCTCGCCTTCGACCACATGCAATAGCATATGATGGATTGCTATCCAAGAAAGCCTTAGCCTCGGCAATCCAATCGGGCTGTAGCTCACAATCACCATCCGAAAACTGGACGTACTCTAGCGAGGGGAACTCTTCAAGCAGCCGCCGCCAACCCGCGTTTCTCGCTCTTGCAGCCGTAAACTTTTTTGTGACATCCAAAGTAACAACGGAAACACCAATAGATTCAGCAAAATCTACACTGCCGTCGTCCGAACCAGAGTCTACATAAACGATGGGAATACCATTAGGGATAGAGCGCAAACACGTTTTAAGCCTCTCGCCCTCGTTCCTTCCTATAACGACCATGCCAACTTGCATACTACTACCCACATTGCCCCCTACTTCGCAATGTAAAAATTAACCGATCGGGTGAATTTCGCATATCCCAAATCATAACAAGATAAACATCTGGAACCAGGATATAACGAGGTGGCTATCAAGCACTTAAGGACAAGCGCAGCAACCTCAGGCACTCACTAACTAAGCACGTGCCACTGTTGCGACAAAAGCCATGCTCACGCGAAGCGCCTAGACAACCTAGAAAATGATAATCGATGAGCAAGCAACGCTCTCTTTAGGGTTAAGCTACTTGCCAATAATTTTATTAAAGTGTTCCTTTAAGCCGGTAGTGTCAAAGCCTTCGAGAAGTCCGGTCCACTGCCCAACGTAGTATAAATAGATTCCAAAAATAATAATCCCCCACAGCATCAGTAAGATCATATCTTTTCGAATAAGCCGCTCGCTGAGCTTAGCCCCGTGGTGAGGAACAACGCACAATAACTGGACACCCTCAGGCAATACTTCTGTCATCCGGCTCACTGCGCGTATGCGAGGATCTAAGAAAACAAATACGAACGCAAGTGCAACCGGCGCAGCCAATGCTACAAGGGGAGCCAGTAGTAAAATAATAAGGGGATTCACGCCTTCAGGCTGAAGCGGGAAAATGGGCGCTTGGACCAACCGATAGTTCTCACCTTGCCCTTCATTATTTAACGCCATCGTTAATTTAGCGTTTTCTTTGCGAGCAAGCATATTTTCATAGTGCCTTTTAGTAACATCGTAGTCTCGGGTCAAGTCAGAGAGCTCTGCTTGATTACCGGTCACCTCATCAGCCAACGTCCTCTCTTCTTTCAGCAGCTCCTTTAATGCCTCCAACCTCCTCTGCTCAGAGTGCAATTTAAGCTCTGTACTCGAGTAACGCTTGCGTAGCTCTTCATACAAAGGAAGCTCTGACAATTCGCCTGCCGACTCACCCTCGGCGAGAGCCAAATTCGAGGAAATCTCAAACTCAAGCTCAGCAATTTGGCTCTTTAGCGCAACGATATCTGGGTATTCGTCTTGATAAGACAAGCGAAGGCGGTCTAACTCCTCACTTAACAGCGCCTTTCTATTCTCTAAAGCAACAACCCTTGATCGAATATTGAGATTTTTGCTCTCTTCTTCAAGCTGCTGTTTTGTCGTTCGCAGAGTTGCCTTTGCCTCCGCAATAGAAATATTAAGATCTTTTATATCGGCCCTCAATTTTGCGATCCGCAACCTAATGGCCTGCTCGGTAACATCCGCACTATTCTTTTTAAACTCCTTAAGCCTGAGCTCAGCATCCTCTAACGATTTCTTGTATTTATTGACTTGTGCATCAATAAATAAATAAGCATCTAAGCTGTCTTTTTGCTTTTCAGTTGCTCTGTCTTCTAAGAAGACAGTCACAATCGCATTTAGTGATTCATAAGCCACATTAGGGTCGCTCGACACAAAGGAGATATTGGTAAACGATCGGTTACGAGGCGAGCGGTTTGCCTCGATCGCCCACGCCATCTGCCTCATCCTCTGCTCAATTTCCTCAGGCGTTGCCTCGATATTTAGGTTGTTAGCTAAACGTTTCGCGGCCTTTTCTAACACTCGACGAGACGATATTACATCAGCGATTTTGGCGCCAGAGTTAGCATCAGAAACCTCAGCAGCACCACGTAACAGCGGTTCAATAACATTAGTGACATCAACCTCGATAACAGCAGAAGACCGGTAGGACTGAGGCCAATTCAGTGCCACAAAAAACAACCCAAAAAAAACCAACGTTGCCAAAAATGCCGCGCCAAAACGATGGTTAACTAGCTCTCTTTTAGTTGCAATTATTAATTCTTTGTACAACTGTATGGTTTCCACAACACTACCTTAATCCAATGAGGCGACAACAAGCTGTCGAACCCGATTTAACATTCGTTGTAAACAACACCCGCCAACTTTGAGCGTCCTATCTTGTCGATCTCAGCTTCAAGCTGAATCGATGTCACCTTCCCATAAGGCACAACAAGAACAACCAAATCACAGAGGTCGGAGAGAATCCTCACCTCGGCCTCGTAACGCGAAACAGGTGGTGCATCAACGATGATGTAACGATCATCGTAACGAGCAACCAACTCCCGCAAGAACTCACTCATTCGCTTTGACGTTAGCTTTTCAGTGCCGCCCTCCCTATTGTTACCAACCGGCACTGCACGCATCCGCGCCACCCCTGTTCCATAGACGATATCTTCGCAAGCGACGGAGGGGTCATCGAGAAAATCCGTCAACCCAACACCTGAATCGACAGGCATATACTTATCTACAGAGGGTGAATATAAATTGCAATCGACGAGAACCGAGCTTTTCGTGCGATCTAAAGCAATTGCCGCTGCCAAATTGACGGCCACATGTGACCCACCGCCAGATTCCGCGGAAACGACCATGCACGAAAAAGGTTTGCCACCGGCCAACCCCATCAGGCGGGTTCGCAAGTCCCTGAAAGCTTTAATCCCACTGGACTCCCCCATTTGAGAGTGAATAAGCTTCAACTCTTGCAGCTCGCCCGTGGTAAATCGGCGGACTTCCGCCATTTGTTCAATGCTAGCAGCCGAGCGCAGCTCTAAATCGCCGGCCACTCTATTATTCGTATTCAACTCGTGCTCTCCTGAGTAATGCGACCACTAACTAAAAGATGCGCTCGGGAATCGCGAGAATATCAGAGGGCGCCAAGACAAAGTTCGTTTCAATGGCGCCTTTTTCTAATATGTCTGCCAGTCTTACTGGAAACACCTCAACACGGTCACCATATTTTCGATACAGCTTGGCATTATTGGCACTAGCGAACTCAGTAACGCCACCGGCCTCAAGAACGAGGTCCAAAACTGTAATGCCTTGCCTATAGGTGAGACTCAGCGGGTTATTCACAGCGCCGGTAATCCGTACACGATGCAGGAAGTCTGCGCTGACAGGGTCTAATATCACAACGGTGACCTTTGGGCTGCGCACGTACTGGCTAAACTCTGTCGTTAGCACGGCCGAAAGCTCAGTCGTTGAAACGCCAGCCGCCTGAACATCTCCGACCAACGGAGCCGATATTTTGCCATCAGGCCTTACCGGTACACTGATTGACAGCTCTGGCGACTTCCAGACTTGAATAGCGATTTTATCGCCAACCCCCATACGATACTCGAGCTCTGTTTGCTCAACCTGTCTCGGCACCACATCCTGAGATGGGGCCGAAGAGCACCCAACAAGAGCAACAAAAAACAACGATAACCAAATCTTCATACCATTCCACCTAAAAAATAATTTCGAATCCATTATATATTCGCTAACTGAGCGCGCATCTCAGCAATGACGGTTTTATAGTCATCAGCCCCAAATATCGCAGAACCGGCAACAAACGTGTCTGCACCCGCTTTTGCAATGTCTGCAATATTGTTTAACTTAACACCACCATCAACTTCTAGCCTCGCGCTCAAACCTTGCGCATCAATGTGTTGACGGGCTTGCCGAACCTTATCGAGTGTATACGGAATAAACGCTTGACCGCCAAAACCCGGATTGACCGACATCAACAGCAACATGTCGAGCTTATGCAATATATGAGCCACCGAATCAACAGCAGTACCGGGATTAAGTACAAGCCCACACTTAACACCCGCGGAGCGTATAAGCTCTAAAGAGCGATCTAAATGCTTGGTGGCTTCTGGGTGAAAGGTGATGTAGCTGGCGCCAGCGTCTATAAACTCCTCGATAAGAGAGTCTACCGGCTCAACCATGAGGTGCACATCGATCGGTGCGGTAATACCGTAATTTCGGAGGGACTTGCAGACCATGGGCCCAAAAGTCAGGTTGGGCACGTAATGGTTATCCATCACGTCAAAGTGAATGATATCCGCGCCCGCGTCAACAACCGCTTGAACATCGTCTCCAAGCCGCGCCAAGTCGGCGGATAATATAGAAGGCGCTATCAGAAAATCTGCGGCAGACATTGTAAGGTACTCTATGTGGCAAATGCCGCATTGTACCGAATTTCAGAGGCGAAGCCAGCGAACTCTGCGATAACGCATTACCTAATGTATGACTACAAAATATCACCACGATTTTGGGACGGTAAACCGAACTCGGTCAGGTTGAGTCCCGCCAAGTTACCGATCTCGCGGTATAGATCGGCATGGGTGCGGCTGCTGGCTTCGTTGCTCCAGCGCAGCTGTGGCTGTAAAGA
>DATBNJ010000043.1:0-3794 GCA_036554385.1 Marinagarivorans sp.
GTGTCATCGTTGCTGATGGGGCAGGTGACTTTGTACAGCATATCGCCGGTATCGAGGCCCACATCCATTTGCATAATGGTGATGCCTGTTTCGCTATCGCCCGCCTCAATGGCGCGCTGAATCGGCGCCGCGCCGCGCCAGCGCGGTAAAATAGAGCCGTGCACATTCAAGCAGCCGTGTGCGGGGATCTCGAGCACGGCTTTAGGCAGCAGCAGGCCGTAGGCGACAACAATCATCACGTCGGCTTGCAGGTTGGTGAGCGCTTGCTGATCTTCGGGCGATTTAAGGCTAGCGGGCTGATAAACGGGAATGCCTGCATCCTGAGCCACTTGTTTAACGGGGCTGGTCTGCAGCTTTTTGCCGCGCCCTGCCGGTCGGTCTGGCTGAGTATAAGCGGCAACAACCGTGTGCCGGCTGGCGAGCAGCCGTTTTAGGTGTTGGGCTGCGAACTCGGGCGTGCCGGCAAAAATAATGCGCAGCGGCTTGTCGGCAAGGCAGGTGTCGTCTCGAGAAATGATGGTGAACCCTCAGCGTATTGACCGTTAGTTGTTATCTTGAAGCGCCATCCGTTGGCATTTTGCGGCGTAAAATGCCTATGCCGGATAAGTACCCATCCAAAAACTAGCGCTTTTGGATGGGTACTTATTCGCCGCGCTTGGCTTGTTTCTGTAGTTTGCCGCGAATGCGGTTGCGCTTTAAGTTGGACAAATAGTCCACAAACAGCTTGCCATTGAGGTGATCCATCTCGTGTTGGATGCATACGCCGAGCAAACCTTCTGGGGTTATCGTGAACTCATTACCGTTTTTATCCAGCGCCGTAACCCGCACATGGAGCGGGCGCTCGACACTTTCGTAGAATCCGGGCACACTTAAACAGCCTTCATCGTACTTTTCTTTTTCACCATCGAGCACATCAATGCTAGGATTAATGAAAACGAGTGGTTCGTTTTGTTTTTCGGAAACATCAATAACAATAATTTGCTCGTGAATATTAACCTGCGTTGCAGCTAGGCCCACGCCCGGCGCTGCGTACATGGTTTCGAACATATCGTCTACAATTTGACGTATACGATCATCAACGGTTTTTACGGGAGCCGCAATGGTGCGCAGGCGCGGATCGGGGAATGTAAGTATCTCTAACTGTGCCATTGGCCTTTGTGACAAACCTCTAGTAAAAAGGTAAAGCGCGCTGTTAACATAGCGCGCACAGGATAGTTTGTGGGCAATGTGGGCCTGTAACATCAGGCTGTCAACCCCTGAGCAGTAGACTATTATAACGGTTAAAACGTCCAAGGGCCGACACTGACGGGAACAATAATATGAAAAAACGCATCTTGGGATTACTTGGCGCTATTGCATTAGCGACTCAGGTCAATGCTGACGAAGTCCAACTACGCGCTGATTACCCAGAACAACACGTGGTAGTGAAAGGCGATACCCTCTGGGATATTTCCAACACTTTCTTGAATACACCTTGGATGTGGCCGGAGATTTGGCACGTTAACCCCCAAATTGAGAACCCACACTTAATTTACCCCGGTGATATCGTCCGTTTGGTGTATCTCGACGGTAAGCCCCGCATTGTAATTGACCGCGTTGTGAAGCTAAGCCCTCAGATGCGTGTTGTTGATGAGCGTGAAGCGATTGCTTCCATCCCCTTGGATCGCATCAACAACTTTTTATCGCGCAGCCGAGTGGTAGAAGCGGGGCAGTTAGAAGCTGCGCCTTATGTTGTTTCGGGCGAAAACAAGCGCTTGCTTACTGGTGAAGGTGACCGTGTGTACGCGCGCGGCGACTTCGACGCTAGCGTTGGCGCTTACGGCATTTACCGCAAAGGGCAGGTCTACAAAGATCCGCAAACCGGCGAAGTGTTGGGTGTAGAGGCAACAGATATCGCATCTGGCCGCATGCGCGCACTCGACGATAGCGTTGCAACCTTGGCGTTGACGCGTTCAACGCAAGAAGTACGCGTTGGCGACCGCTTGCTCGAGGACGAAGAGCGCTCTATCGATTCAACCTTTTACCCCTCGGCGCCCGATGTTGAAGTGGACGGCGAAATCATCGCGGTAGAAGGCGGTGTGACCCAAGTGGGTAAAATGAGTGTTGTGGTACTTAACCGCGGCGATCGCGAAGGTATTAAAGTGGGCAATGTGATGGCCATCTACAAGCGCGGCGGCGAAGTGCGCGACCGGGTGAAAGGCGATATGGTCAAGCTTCCTGATGAGCGCGCAGGTTTGTTGATGGTGTTCCGCACTTTCGAAAAATTGAGCTTGGGCTTAGTGCTTGAAGCCGAGCGTCCGCTGTCTACAGCTGACAAAGTCAAAAATCCCTAAAGGGCGCTTAGTTGCATCAGTTTAGGGTTCACTTGGGGCCTTGGGTGGCGATTTTCTTGCTGCTCGAGGTCATAAGTAGGCGCGTAAACGGAAGCGGCTAGCAAACCAAACAGCGGCTTATGAGTCGCTGTTTTTGTATTAGATGTTCAGGGACGAATCATGCAATTAACCCCCACAGAACAGCGCATGCTCTTGCAACAGCTCCCGCAAACAGGGGTTGCTGCTTATTGGCACCTGCTCGAGCATTACGCCAGCATTGATGCCGCCTTCGCTGCCCCCGCGGACGAACTGCGCTCGATTTTGCACACCGATGCGGTCGACTGGTTAATGGATATTCGCGCCGAGGGTGAAGCGCATATGACCGTTAAACAGTTAAGGGAAAACCAGCAGTGGTTAAAGGAAAGGCGCATTCATATTGTCGATATCGACAGCGACAAGTACCCCGCGCTACTGCGTGAAATAAAAAAAGCCCCGCCAGTTCTCTACGTATGGGGTGATCCCCGGTTGCTGAACTTCCCGCAAATTGGCATTGTCGGTAGCCGAAGCCCCACTGCCGGTGGTCGCAACCATGCGCGTGAGTTTGCAGAGGGCTTAGCCTCGGCGGGCTTTACGATTACCAGTGGCCTTGCCCTGGGAGTGGATGTAGCGGCCCACCAAGGGGCGCTGAACGTCGAGGGCCGCACTCTTGCGGTTTTGGGCACCGGGATCGATCAGGTCTACCCTGCGCGCCATGTACATATCGCCGAGCAAATAGTAGCGAACGGCGGCGCCGTGGTTACCGAGTTCCCTTTGGGCACGACGGCGCTACCCAGCAATTTCCCTCAGCGCAACCGAATTATCAGTGGCTTGTCCTGCGGTGTGTTAGTGGTCGAGGCGGCCGTTAAGAGTGGCTCTTTGATTACCGCTCGTTATGCGTTACAGCAAAACCGCGAGGTATTTGCCATTCCAGGTTCGATCCAAAACCCATTGAGCCGCGGCTGTCATGCGTTGATCAAAGATGGCGCAGCGCTTGTCGAAGGGCCGGAAGATATCGTGGCGGAGCTGCAAGGCATGCTAGCGTACAAGCGCGACGAAAGCATTCTGCTGCGCGAACAAGAACAAATCTCCAAAGAGCTGGCCGGAACGGAAAACGGCAATGAATCGCTTATAATGGATGGCTTAGGTTACGACCCGGTATCATTTGATGCCATTGCTGAGCGCACAGCCTTGCCCGCTGGCGAATTAATGGCCAACTTATTGACTATGGAGCTAAAAGGCTTAGTGGCAAACTTTGGCCACGGTTACGCCCGCGTGCGCAGTTAGCCGGGCCGCTGTGCAATGATTTTTTTTTACCTGTGTAGACGTTTTGCGATAAGCACAGTAGAATCCGCACTCTAGATTTTCTGCATCCGTAGCTCAGCTGGATAGAGTAGGTGGCTTCGAACCACTTGGTCGGGGGTTCGAATCCCTCCGGATGCGCCA
>DATBNJ010000070.1:0-2113 GCA_036554385.1 Marinagarivorans sp.
ATGTCACTAGCGATGAGCGTGAAGGTGCTCTAGGCATTCAAGTGTAGGAACACTTGTATAGCGCCTAGGGATCGTGACAAGGATGTCACTTATTAGAGCAACGCGAGGAGCAGTTGCCGGCAGCTCGAGCGGCCTAGAGCACCTTTGCGCTCGTCGCCTCCACTCGGATACCAATAGCCTTCTCTCGTTTACCAGCCATTACCAGCATCGCCCCTTAGCCCTCAGTTACGAAACGCTTTTAAACTACTCTCACCAAAAATCTAGCCCTGCCGATAGCTCACAAACGCAAACTCACTCGAATCCGGCGACCATGAGGGCACATTAATCGTACCCTGCCCGCCGTAAAACACATCGGTTAACGGCGTAACGGTTTGCGAAGCAATATCCATTTTAAATAATTGCACGTCGCGACCAAAAGGGTGACCTTGGACTTGATCTTCTAAATAGCGCAAAAAGACCAAACAGGAGCCATCGGGCGATGGGTGGGGGAACCAGTCGGAGCCGGTGGACTCGACCATTTGCGTATGCGCGGTACCGTTAGCTAACATGCGCCATATCTGCATGCGGCCAGAGGCGAAAGAGTTGTAATAAATACATTGACCATCGTGACTGTAATCGGGGCCGTCGTCCAAGCCCGGGCCAAAGGTTAATTGCGATTCTTCGCCACCATAAACCGAAATGGAAAAGATTTTAAGATCTTGCCCGTTGCGGCCCGCAACATAGGCTAAGGTATTGCCGTCCGGCGACCAGCCATGCCAATAGGAGGGCGCCTTTTCAGTGACACGAAAGGGCGTGCCGCCGCCAATGGGTAACGTATACAGTACCGAAGCACCGTCGCTATCGTCTGCGTGGTGACTAATGACTATGCGTTTGCCATCGGGTGAAATGCCGTGGTCGTTATTGCAACGGTTAGCAAATTCGGTATTAATTACCGGCAGCTCGGCATTATTGGGTGCCCCCTCGACAGGTAGGCGATGCAACAAACCGTCGCGATTAACGATAAGAAACTGGCCATCGCGGCTCCAGTTAGGCGCCTCGTATACACCCCCGCCCTCATAAATTGTGCGCCGTTGGCCGGTGGCCACGGTTAAAATTTCTACACAACTAGTGACCGAAGCCCCTGAACTATTTGCTTGGCTCATGCCCTTTTACTCCCCATTTATTACATGGCACCTCTAAAAATGCACTTTTTCCGCGATCGCGGCGTCACCGACTTTTGCTCCTGCAAATCCGGATTACCGCACGTCCTGTGCATAAGTTCCGTCCTCGACCAAAACGCCAGGAGCGTTTTGGGTTGCCGCAGGGCAATCCGGTGGATTGAAGCCAAGGAGGGCTTCAACAAATCCTCACTAATTGAAGGATCAATTTGCACAGTTTACTGCCCGTAGGGTGAAGCGCATGGATGCGCTGAGTGATTTACACCACGTAAACTGCGGCTCTCCGGGCGGTACTTCCTTGCCCTCACAAAAAAATTATCATTTTTAGAAGCGCCCTACAGTCGTTTTAATATCTGAGTTAATCCGCTTTCAGTTGCCAGCGCCACGACCTAATGTTACCGCGGTTATCAATGCTTATCGATAACCTATAAATGAGCATGGAACTTGCGAGCATTTGAGTGCTGGCGGTATTGAGCTAGGGCCGAGAACCACAGCCGAGAACTATGGCCGGAACCCTTTGTTTAGCTACGCATCTGATAAGGGGCAGCGCTAAAAATGCACTTTTTCGCGATAGTGGCGTCACCGGCTTTTGCTCCTCGGCAGTGTGCTCCTCGGTAATTGCCTGCATTACTCTACTAACGTATATCCATATACGGATGCACTGCCCGAATAAAGTACATCCTGTACCGATGCAGATGGCATGTATGCAGGCAACGCATGAGCATTTGTCTGCCCTTGCCAGCACCAAAAAATTACTATTTCTATAAGCGCCCTTGAGCGCCAAATGTTTAATACGCGGAGCAACCGAGCAGCCACCGGCTGGATCGAATGCGGTAAACATCGAATTCGGTAAATATAGTGGTGCTACCACGCTGTCCGAATAATGTCAGTGTCTACCATATTCACAACACGGCGACCAACTCACAGATTTATCACTACAATGAGTGGATACTGAC
>DATBNJ010000141.1:0-2727 GCA_036554385.1 Marinagarivorans sp.
CAGGAGATCCTTTAATCATTTTATTACGTGCCTTACCTAACCACTCACCATTACAACCTGTTATCATCACAATAGTCTCGCCCGAAACGTTCGCCCTTTGAGTTTACCGTGAGTCATTTTACTTAACGCATCCGCAGCCACTTTTGACTGCACAGCCACAAATGCCCAGTTATCCATTATTTGAATTTTTCCTACCTGCTTACCCTCTATACCCTCTTTACCGGTAAGCGCTCCGAGAATATCGCCAGCACGCACTTTTTGTTTTTTACCGCCATCAATTTGCAACGTCGTCATCGCCGGCTTGTAGGGGCCAGCGCTGAGCACTTTTTCGTCGGGTAGCTTTTGTATATCCACCACTAAACCCTGCGCTTCTTTTAAGCGGTCGAGTTTAAAGTTTTCTTTGCGGCTAAACAGCGTACTGGCGATACCTTGCTGTCCGGCGCGACCGGTACGGCCAATGCGATGGGTATGCACTTCGCTATCGCGGGCTATTTGGTAATTAATCACGGCATCGAGCGCCTCGATATCCAACCCGCGTGCAGCCACATCAGTAGCGACAAGCACCGATACACTTTTATTTGCAAATCGCACCAGTGCTTGGTCGCGTTCGCGCTGCTCCAAGTCGCCGTGTAAGGCTGTCGCACTGAACCCCATCGCATTTAATCCATCGGCAACGGCTTGCGTTTCTCGTTTAGTATTACAAAAAACGACGGCACTGGTCGGCCGAGCATGACATAACAGCCGCTGTACTGCGGCCAATCTCTGCTCTTCGCCATTGCCCGGTAAATCATCAACATTATAAAAAACTTGAGTAATGGTTTCGTTGGTGTGCTGCGAGTCAACGGAAATTCGCTTAGGTGAGCGCATTACGCGTTTAGCAATGCTTTCTATCTGATCGGGGAAGGTGGCGCTAAATAACAGTGTTTGCCGATTTTTGGGCGCGTAGCCTAATATGGTGTCGAGCGTTTCTTGAAAACCCATATCTAACATACGATCAGCTTCGTCCAATACGAGGTTATTTAGGTGATCTAATTTAAGCGTACCTTTGCGAAGGTGTTCTTCAATGCGCCCTGGTGTGCCAACAATAATATGCGCCCCGTGCTCGAGAGAGCCAATTTGTGGTCCAAAAGGCATGCCGCCACAAATCGCCAAGACCTTAATATTGTGAATGGCGCGCGCTAGCTTGCGAAGCTCTCCGGCAACCTGCTCGGCGAGTTCGCGCGTAGGGCACAGTATTAGAGTTTGAATCCGAAAACGCTTAACGTCTAGATGATGCAAAACTCCTAGACCAAAGGCAGCCGTTTTACCGGAGCCGGTTTTACCCTCGCCGATCACATCCTCGCCAGCGAGGATAGCGGGCAAGCTTTGCGCCTGTATCGGCGTCATTTCGGTGTAATTAAGGCTGGTTAAATTGGCGAGCAATTCGGGCTTGAGTGCAAGGCTTGCAAAAGACGACACGGTAGATTTCTCTCTCGGTAAAACGGGCGCCGGTTAGCGGCGCCGCGATAGAGGCGCAATTATAACGCACTCAGCCTAAAAAACGGGCGGCCCATCGTGGATTGGTTTTTTGTAATGGGCGTTAAAGAGAGGGAACGCTATTCGGCCTCGCCACTGGCGGCGATAAACTTATGCTGCACAATAGGGTTGGGCGTTCGCGGCGCACTGGCCATAAATGCATTTAGCACAATGCCGCAGGCCACATTGACATTAAGTGACGCCCCAGCACCATACTGCGGTATATGGACATGAGCATCGCAAAGCGCTAAGGCCGCTTGCGGCACGCCTTGGCCCTCATTCCCCATAACAAACGCCGTGTCATCGCCAAATTGCACACGATTAACCGACTCCGAGCGCGGGCTAATTTCTACTGCAACGAGGCGATAGCCCTGCTTTTTGTAAAAGGCATAGGCACTCGGATAATCGAAAAAGTGGCGAATTGCCGTACTGCTGTGGGTTCTCTGATTGCCAAACGATGCGTACTTTTTACGCCCCAGCACGCACACCTCTGCAACACCTAACGCATTGCACGTCCGTATTAGCTGCCCTAAATTGGTATTTTTTTCGATGTTTTGCAGAATAACGACCGATTTCATCCGTGGAGGTTATCCATAGGCAGGGGTTTGATTGCGCGCATAACACTGGCTTTTTAACGCTTTTTGCTCACAAATGAGCGGATATTGGGCAAGAAAAGTGTACTGTCGATCATTGTCACCCAACAGGCGCTAATCACGCAAGCACGGCATCGGCAGCGGGTAGCTAACTAAAGAAGTTAAAGCGCTCGGCGGCCTTTAACGAAAACGCATTATCAATCGCTGAGCTTGTGATACCTAAATAGTCGCGCAACGCTTGATGAATATGTTTAGGGTAGATGACCGAGCCCGAGTCACTCGGTTGCAGGCTGATAGGGTCGACTCTCTTGGCGTGCTGCATCTCATCAGTACCGTCGACAATTCGATTGCCCCAGCTGGCATTATTTTCCATCACGATCGCGCTACCTACCGACCAGTGGTCTTTACCTTTACTGCTGTTGTACCAAGGGGTGCGGGCGAAATCGCTGGCGACCAGAACCGTGAGGCGGTCGGCAATGCCCTGCTCTTGCGCATAATCCCACAGGTAATCAATGCCCGAGGTTAGCGCCGCTAATTTGGGCATTTGCTCGCGATCATGGTTTGCGTGGGTATCAAAGCCCCCGAGTACCACATCGGCACTGCAGGCTACACCCGCCTT